>JAGOEX010000259.1 GCA_017997475.1 bacterium | reverse complement strand
CCGCCAAGGCTTCGTCGGATAAATCGTCAGGAAAATTATCATCGGTTTCAGAGTTGTCAGAATCATTAAAAATATTTTCATCAGCATCCACATCTTTATCATTGTCAGGATTATTGGAGTCACATGATATGCATAAACAGAGCAGGAACAGCAGAAATATGATCAAGATGTTACGCATTAAAACTCCATTCCCCTTAGATGTCGCATTACTTCTCTTAGAACCATTCTAAATTCCGGCAAGTTCTTAATTTGGTCAGTCATAGATTTTTCCCAGCGTTTTTTGTACTGTGGCAAACGCTGTTCAAGTATGGCATGGAAACCGGAAGGGTTAATACCTTTGTTTTCGCATTTTGCTTTGAATTCATCAATGTAGAAACCGGCATCCATATCATGAACTTCCAGCAGATACCATATGTCGTAAAAATCACGAGCCTGCATGCGCTGCATAACAGATCGTAATTTTTCCACCAGCACTTCTTCCAAAGAATAGCAAAGCAGCCGATGTTCTTTCTGATCGGTATATCCAAGAAAAACATCACGCATGACAGGTTTAAATACCAGTTTTTCACTTCTTGAAATATCAATTTTTACTTTTTTGCCAGCCCCTGAGCCACCAAGTGGGCCGACATAATCTATATAAAAATTGATTCCACCATCTTCATGCTCGTTGTTGTTGATTATTTCTAACGGAATATTCGCTTCTTCTCTTATGTATTTGAACACCTCTGCAAACCATTCAAATATTAATTCGTTGGCAACATCGTTATTTAGCAAGGTATAATCAAGGTCTTCAGAAAATCTATAATCTTTGAAATAGACCTTCTTCAGGACAGTTCCACCTTTAAAAACGATAGCTTTAGAAAGTTTTTCATGCTGAGATATTCCTTGTAGAATCCATGATAGAACATAGTCTTTTTCAATCTGCTGGTCCCGTACACCGGATTCACGGGCTTTGTTTTGTATTTCTCCCGGTTTTATCATGTATAGACTGCCGATTTAATAGTTTCTGTTTCAAGATTCTGCTGAACACTCCAGCGACGAATCATCTTTCCTGACTTTGGCAGTTCTGTGTCCAGAAGCACATAAGAAGATGTTTTCAGTTTGTTTAATTTCAATATAATATCTGTTTTGATTTCAAGTAATTCTAATAAGAACCCAAGTCGTTTAATAACCGCTTGTGACTTAAATTCTTCAGCATATTTAAATAATTTGTTAAAATCGATCTTGTCTTTTGATATATAGACCGCTCTTGCCACCTCGACAATTCCTCCCGCATAATCCGGCTTAAACAAACAGTCAACAAAGGTCTTTTCCAAGTCTGAACATAACACCTTGTTAAAGCTGTCTATCCATATTTTTTTAGAACCGAAAAAATGATTCTCATTGTGATAAATAAATTGAAAATCAACTCCCTTTATTTTAATTGCTGAAGGACGGATCTGCTTTGATACAACTATCTGCTCTTTTAAAGAAGGCTGAGTAATTAAGCCGTGTATCTGTAAAGCAGAGTAATATCCTATATAATAATCAGCTTCTTTTATCAGACAATCTGCTATGATATGCCAATCAGGCATAAAAGAATCCGGATCTTTTTCAAAAGGAATAATAAAATATAATCCTTTTTTTAATCGCATCAACAACCCTCTTTTAACCATGTCGCTGAGGAGCTCTTTTAAAGCACTGTCACTTGTTTGAGGCAATGCCTCTGCTGCATCTGCATAGACAAAGCAATCCTTATCCATTTGATTGAAGTAGGTTAAAATCAGATTGGACTTAGTTGAAATGTTTTTTACTCTCATAGTGCACACCGCCACTTTTAACCTAGTGCGATTATACGAATTGCAATCGCATAATCAAGTAAAAGCTATGTGCTATAGTAAAAAGGTCAGCTCAAAACTGACTTAAGTGATATGAAACATAACATCAGGTTCAACGGCAGAATCTATGAGAAACAACTTCATTAATGTAAATCCTTGACAAATACAGGCATTGAAAGAATATTGCTTTCTAGGGGTCCGTACACTCAGAGGTTTTTATGGAAAATTTCAAAGACAAAATATCGTCTCAACTCATTGAACTTGAAACAAATTCACGGCTTAGAACTTTAAAAACCATTGAAAAAAGAGTTGGCAATCACATCTGGATCGATGGCGTAAGATATCTGAACTGTTCGTCAAATGACTATCTTGGCATTGCCGGCAGCATTTCGCTTAAAAAGGAATTTCTTAACTGGTGTGCTCAAAATCCTGACTCTCTTTTTACTGATCTTTCAAGCAGTTCTTCCCGCCTTCTGACGGGGAACAGCTCAATTTATGATGAAACTGAGCGGCAGATAGCACAACTTTATGACAAAGAAAATTGCATAATATTCTCAAGCGGTTATCACATGAACGCCGGCTTTTTTGCCGCAATGTATGATAAGGGCGACCTTATAATTGCCGACAAACTTGTGCATGCAAGTATCATTGACGGGATGCAGCTTTCAAGGGCTGAACATATCAGGTATAACCACCTTGATTATGAACATTTAAGAAAGATCCTGAATGAAAACAGGACAAAATATAAGTCAGTCGTAATTGTTACAGAATCGGTTTTCAGCATGGATGGCGACATTGCAGATCTGAAAGAACTTGTCAATATTGCCGGATCTTTTGACGCTCAGCTTTTTGTTGATGAAGCACATGCGGTCGGCTGCTGCGGAGAGAACGGACTTGGAATATGCGAAAAGACAGGAACATCTAAGAATATTGATTTTCTGGCAGGAACTTTCGGGAAAGCACTCGGAGGAGCAGGCGGCTTCATCGTTTGCGACAATGTGATCAAGCAGTTTCTTATTAACAGATGCCGCTCATTTATTTTTACAACAGCCCTTCCTCCTATAAACATTTCGTGGATGAATTTCATCTTGGGAAAAATTCCTGAAATGAAAAAAGAAAGAGAAAACCTTATATCTGCAAGTGAACTCTTCAGAAATAAGCTTACTGAATCCGGTTTTACCACAAGGGGTTCTTCACACATAGTTCCGGTAATTACAGGTGATGATGAAAAAACGGTGCAACTTTCCGCAAAAATGAGATCATCGGGTTTTTATGTCCCTGCCATCAGACCGCCGACAGTACCCGCCGGAACTTCCCGGCTGAGATTTTCTCTCACGGCAGAATTTTCTAAAGATGAGATAAATTCGATAGTTGAAACACTTTCAGGAACCAATTAATGAAACTTTCATGGCTCAATAATTCAGGGAACGGTTCGCTCATACTTTTCTTTTCGGGCTGGAGCGTTGAGCCGGAACATATGGGTTTTCTTGAATGCTCGCACTTTGATGTCGCGATGCTTCACAGATATGACTCTTTTGACATTCCTGACGGGATCGACTTCGCAAAATATGACGAAATTATTGCAATTGCTTATTCTTTCGGTGTTTTTACAGGTTTAACCGCCCTTTCAAAGATAAATTTCTCAGGGGAGATATTTGCAGTAAACGGAACAATGAAACCGGTTGACAACCGTTTCGGCATAAGAAAAATGGTTTTTGATAAAACCCTTGCAAACCTGAACGAAGAGACCCTGGA
>JAGOEX010000042.1 GCA_017997475.1 bacterium | reverse complement strand
ACACCGGACTTACCTGGGACCAGTGCAAAGATTTTTATAACTGTGAAGGGGTGAAATTTACAGCACCGGTATATACTGAATCTGATATCGCAATACTGAATTCCAAGATACACCTGAATCCTCTGCCTGTACTTGTTTCAGACCCGTATGAAACACCTGAACTTTATCCGCTCGAAGAAGAAAAAGCATGCGGACTCATATGGGATACTGTAAATCCTGATGCATATACGCTTGAAACTTTTGACAGTATTATTGAGGCTGAACTTGCCGGAGCGAGAGTTACGCATACCGGGGCGTGCGGACATTGTTCGTCTTTGCAGAGTCTCGCAGTTTACATTTATCAGGGTGATCTAGCGACACCTGTAAAGAAATGTACTCTCGACAGCATTCTTATGGGAGATGATTATCTGATGGAGTGTCTGCAGAAACTGGGGTTTGACGAGAACTGCGCAAAAATATGGATGTATAACGGAAAGAATACAAAAAAAGTGTGCATGTCGACATGTCTGCCTCTTCAGAACGCAGTCTACCATAATCCCGACGGATCTCTCAATGACTGCATCCAGTGTGACGAAGATAAAAGCGGTCCTGTGTTTCAGGCGGTTTCAGGGAGAACTCGTCGCAATTCAGGACTGCCTACTGCTCTTTGTAGGCCGTGCAATACGATATCTCCGATAGACCATCACTATTAACATTGCAACATCACTTTTCACAGATATAATCTTTCCGGTTTTTTGTTTTTGAGGAATATGAATAGAAAAGCATATATTATCGGTGGCGGGCTTTCGGGATTGTCTGTTGCGTTTTATCTCATAAAAGACGGCGGGTTTAAAGGACGATCTATTACGATATTTGAAGAGAACGATATAGCTGGCGGAGCACTGGACGCCGTTATACATCCGGAGCATGACGGTTATTTCATGCGCGGATTCAGGATGCTTGAAAGTTATGTTTATTCTGCTGTTTTTGATTTGATGGGTTATCTTCCATCTCTTGATGATCCACAAAAAACCGTTCTTGATGAATTCAAAGATTTTAATGAAAAAGTTAAGACATTGGCACTTTCCAGACTTTTAAAAAATGGCAAAGCGATAGATGCCAGACCTTTCAGAATGAGTTTTTCAGATAGAATGAGAGTACTCAAACTTCTTGTCACAGATGAAGCAAAACTTGAAAAAGTCCGTATTGATGAATATTTTTCCAATAAATTTTTTATAAGCAATCTCTGGTATGAATTTTCAACAACTTTTTCATTTCAGCCGTGGCATTCAGTTGTTGAAATGAAGCGGTATATATTAAGGTTCATTCAGGATGCACACCAGATGGATACTTCGGAATGTATCAGAAGCACTCCTCTTAATCAGTTTGAATCGATAGTGCAGCCGCTTAAAACAGTACTTAAAAGTAAAGGGGTGGTGTTTAAAAGAAACTGTTCAGTAAGTGACATCTATCTTGAGAAAAAAGAAGAAAAACAAAGAGTTTCAAAGATTCTTATTGTTAACGGAAACCCTGGAACGATCGAGGTTTCAGAAGAAGATGCCGTTTTCATTTCTGTTGGATCAATGACGGCCGGTTTTACTGCCGGATCAATGGATAAAGCTCCCGAAAAGGTTGCAGAAAAGAAAGAGAGTTCGTGGGCTCTTTGGGAAAAACTTTCAAAAATCTCGCCCGAATTCGGAAATCCTTCAGTTTTCAATAGCGATATCGATAGATCAAAATGGGTTTCATTCACTGTTACTCTCAAAGATCAGCTTTTTTTACAACTGCTTGAAAAGATCACAAAAAGAAAAGCGGGAACTGAAGGACCTGTTACCATAACCGATTCAAACTGGTTTCTCTCTTTTGCTCTTCCGAATCATCCCCATTTCAAAGAACAGCCGGAGAATGTCAATCTCTTGTGGGGATACGGACTTCGACCGGATGAATCAGGAAATTTTGTAAAAAAGAAAATGAGTGAATGCACAGGAAGAGAAATACTCACAGAACTTCTTCATCACCTGAAATTTGAAGAACACCTTGAAAAAATTATCAATTCATCTGTCTGTATTCCATGTCTGATGCCTTATATCACAAGCCAGTTCATGCCTCGCAAAATTGGTGACAGACCTTTTGTAGTGCCGGAAAATTCAGAAAATTTCGCGTTTATCGGACAATACTGCGAAATGCCTGATGACATTGTGTTCACACTTGATTACTCTGTGAGATCAGCACAAACCGCAGTTTATAAACTCCTCAAACTCAATAAATTGCCCACACCCATCTACAAAGGACACCACAACCCGCTCATCGTTTTAAGGACGATAAAGACTGTGTTTAGATAGTATTAATTTATTTTTTCACGAACCATTCCAGATAGTTTTCGAGTTCTTCGGCAAGATACCACGGGAGATTCAGAAGTTTGTATTCTGTGCCTTTGATGGTGACGGCGTTTTCAATTGAAACAGTTGCGTTGCAGAATCTGACTGCGTATTGATGCGGTGACTGATCTACAAACTGATGCAGTGAGCGGAGTTTCCCTGTTGCTCCTGATTTAACCTCAATCGGAATGACTTTTCCTTTGAACTGATATACGAAATCAACTTCAGCGTTGCTCTGTTTTTTTTCTCTTGCCCAGAAATTTAATCCGGCAGAAGGATTGGAAAACCCTGAATATATCATAACGCCGACGATGTGTTCAACAAGTCTTCCGAAAGCTACCGATTCAGGATCTTCGGAAATAAAAAGTTCACTTTGAAGACCTGACTGATAATGAAGCAGTCCGCTGTCCAGAAGCATCAGTTTGGGTGATTTTTTCAGATCAGGTTCAATTGGAATTTTCACTGAACTTGTGGGATAAACGAGCTTCATAAGCATTGCCTTTTCAAGCAGATCAAATGATTCACTTATATCTTTTGACGAATAAGTTGACTTCCCGAAACCCTGAAATTTTATTCTGCTGCCGACTTCAGCAAACGCTGATTTTATAATGTGACGGACAACTCTGACAAATCCGTTCTTCGCATATTTTTCAACATCATCAACAAAAGATGTTAAAAGATTTTCATACACTGAATTTACATATATCATATCCTGTGTTTTTGCATAAACATCGACTGCTTCAGGCATTCCGCCTATGAGCATATATTTCTTAAAAACATTCATCGCTTTATCATGAGCATAGGCAGGTAGAGGGACTTTTTCTAAAATAGAAGCCAGCTCTGTTTCTCCTGTTGCAATGCAGAACTCCTTAAAAGAGCAGGGATGCATAATGAGATATTCAACTCTTCCGACAGGGAAATTCGCCTTAAGGTCAATTGCCGCCTCAAGAAGCGAACCTGCGGCAATAACAAAAATATGCGGAGTTGTCTCATAAAAATATCGTAAAGTTGCAACTGCCGAAGGTTCTGATTGGATCTCGTCAATAAAAACGAGTATATCATCTGCATCTTTTGGAATAGATCCATGAAGAAGAACAGCGTCGATCCGCTCTTCAAAAGATAATGATTCTTTAAAAAGTTGTCGATGGTGCGGGTCTTCCATGTTTAGAAAAATAGAGTGTTTAAACTGGCGGGCGAACATCTTTACAACAGTTGTTTTTCCAACCTGACGGGCACCTCTCAGAATTAACGGTTTTCTATTTGGTTTGTTCCGCCATTCATTAAGGTTAATTATAATAGATCTTTCAAACACTTACGCCTCCAAAATTCCTAAAGTCAGCCATAATTCTCATCTTTTTTTTCCTAAAGTCAACCATAATTTTGGCATAATTCTCCCTAAAGTCAGGGATAAATGAAGAAAAGTTAGTGTTTATAAAAAAATATTTGGTTATTTAAGGGTTAAAAAGTTGAACTATTTTTTTACGGCTTTTTTTGGAGCGGCTTTTTTAGCAACAGGTTTTTTAGCAACAGGTTTCTTTGCTACTGGTTTTTTAGCAACAGGTTTCTTTGCCACTGCTTTTTTAGCAACAGGTTTCTTAGCTACTGCTTTTTTTACAACAGGTTTTTTAGCTACTGCTTTTTTAGCAACCGGTTTTTTAGCAACAGGTTTCTTTGCTACAGCTTTTTTAGCAACTGGCTTTTTAGCTACTGCTTTTTTAGCAACTGGCTTTTTAGCTACTGCTTTTTTAGCAACAGGTTTCTTTGCTACTGCTTTTTTAGCAACTGGTTTCTTAGCTACTGCTTTTTTTTCTGCCATTTTTTTCTCTCCACAAAAAAATGAATAAAACACACGCTGTATAAAACGCATTTGTTTATAATTTAAACTAAACTATTTCCATAGTCAACGAAAATGATACAAAATACTTAAAAAAATTGCGGAGATATTTTTTTGTCCGGAAAAAGTTGCAGAAAATTTTTTTGAAAAATATCAGAGAGCCACTACTGAGCAGCCCGTTGATGTTCCGTCACTTTTTTCATTTGGTGTGTCATCTTCAAGATTAGATCCGGCTCCTTCTTCATTGTCAGTATTGCCGCTGTCGCTTGTATCACCTGAATCACCCGTGTTGCCTTTGTCTTCTTCATCAACAACTTCTTCATACTGTTCGTAACATTCTTCACAGCTTTTTGTTTCAAGACACTTGAGCATGTCATCAATAAAAGGTTTTGCAGATTCATAATCTCTGCAGCAGTCTGCAATATCTCTACCGTATTCGTTCCATTTTCCTTCTTCAAGCTCTTTGATCTTGTCAGCAGGAATTTCAACCCCTTCACATTTATCCATTATGGTTGTGTAAGCATCTGAGCAATACGGAAATGATTTGTCATCACATATGTTGTTGATGTCCGGAGCTTCTGTTCCGCATGTTTCAACAAGAACTTCAGCGCAAACCGGTTTTTCAACATTTTCATAATCGAACTGGCACCAGCCGTCAACACAGATGAATTTTTCAGGACAGTCCTCATCCGCTACACATTCTTCTGTAGGATACTCGTCAGGAACTTCTTCATCTTCATCAACCGGCTGTGGCTCAGTGCTGTCTTCACCGTCTACTTCGGGAGATACACCGGGATCGCCGGGTTCGCTTTCTCCGCCGCCTGATCCGCCATAGCTTCCGTCTTCACACTTGCAGTCGTAATATCCTTCAGCATAGACAATGCAATGTCCTGCAGGATTTTCACAAGTCTCAGCCCCTTCCGGAAGTCCGCACATGTCATCAACCCATTCAAGGCATTCTTCAGCAGTCGGCATTTCAACTTCTTCTTCCGATGGACTTCCTGCGACACCGTCTCCGCCCCAGCCGGAGTTGTCTGAGCATTCACAGGTAAAGCTTCCGTCATCCATAAATTCACAACTTCCATTCTCGTTTTCGCATTTTACACTTTCAGCAAACATTATTGATGCTGAAAAAACAACAATCATAAAGATCAGCTTTTTCATTATCCCCTCCTGTGGGTAAAAATTACGGTGATTTAGTTCACAATCCCGGACAATTTTATTTAGAAAAAAAATTTTTTCACGAAAAAAATGCCTCCCGATTGACTATATATAATTGATATGATATTAATTCAGGTTCTTTGAAACATTAAAAACAATACGAGGAAAAAATGAAAGATTACAAAGTCAGGGACATTTCACTTGCTGATTTCGGACACAAAGAAATAGCTCTTGCAGAAATAGAGATGCCGGGATTGATGGCACTTATTGAAAAATACGGACAGGAAAAACCGCTCAAGGGTGCAAGGATAACAGGAAGTCTGCATATGACAATTCAGACTGCGGTACTAATCAAGACATTGAAAGCTCTCGGTGCCGATGTAAGATGGGCGAGCTGCAACATTTTTTCAACTCAGGACCATGCTGCCGCTGCCATTGCAGATCTCGGCGTTCCTGTTTTTGCATGGAAAGGAGAGACTCTTGAAGAATACTGGGACTGCACACTCAGGGCGCTCACCTTTCCGGAAGGGCTAGGGCCACAGATGATCGTTGATGACGGAGGAGATGCGACACTTCTAATACACAAAGGGTTCCAGTATGAAAATGACAATTCTATATTTGACGGAAAGATCGATAGCAACGAAATGAAAATAATAGTTGATCTTATAAAGAGAGAATATCTTTCAGACAATAATAAATGGCATCGCATGGCAGGAGACATCAAAGGGGTAAGCGAAGAGACGACAACAGGTGTACATCGTCTCTATCAGATGCTTGAAGCCGGCGAACTTCTTTTTCCTGCAATAAATGTCAACGATTCGGTTACAAAGTCGAAGTTTGACAATCTCTACGGCTGCAGAGAGTCGCTGGCGGACGGTCTTAAAAGAGGTACCGACATAATGGTTGCCGGTAAAACCGTTGTTGTCTGCGGTTACGGTGATGTAGGGAAAGGATGTGCAAGGTCGATGGCGGGATTCGGTGCAAGGGTTGTTGTTACTGAGATCGATCCGATCTGTGCTCTTCAGGCGGCTATGGAGGGATTTGAGGTAAGGATCATTGAAGAGGTCATTTCGTCGGGAGACATTTTTGTAACTGCGACAGGCAACTGTGATGTTATAAGAACAGATCATATGGAAAAGATGAAAAACATGGCGATAGTGTGCAACATCGGCCATTTTGATAACGAAATTCAGGTCGATGCCCTTTATAATCTGCCTGGTGTAAAGAAGATAAATATCAAACCGCAGGTTGACAGGATCGAGTTTGCTGACGGTCATTCGATAATACTTCTGAGCGAAGGACGGCTTGTTAATCTTGGAAATGCAACGGGGCATCCGAGTTTCGTAATGAGCAATTCATTTACAAATCAGGTTCTTGCACAGATCGAACTCTGGAAAGGAAACCATGAACTCGGCGTTTACCGTCTTCCCAAGCATCTTGATGAGGAAGTTGCAAGACTTCATCTTGAAAAACTGGGAGTCTCGCTGACAAAACTTTCCGAAAAGCAGGCAAAGTATATAGGTGTCTGTCCAAAAGGCCCTTTTAAGCCCGACCATTACAGGTATTAACTTGACTTTTTTACGATAAAAATGTATTTTTTCCTGAATTGTTAAGAGGTTTGCAGTGAGTATTCTATCCTGGATCGAATTAAGTTATAAGAACGGTGAGCTGTTCTTTTACATCATTCCCGCTTTTCTTCTGATAATGCTTCTAATCGTCTTATTGATCCCTGACAAAAAGAAAGAAGAAATTAAGCCACCAATAACGCCTGAAGTTAAAGCACAAAGAGTCCCGTTGAAAACGATCGATCTTACAAGAGGTTCCGGTCCGTTCAAAACCATTGAAATAAAACTTGAAGATCAACCGAAGGAACATGTTTCTGAATCAAAGCATGCAACGATGGAAGACGGACTCTCAAAAACGAAAGACGGCTTTATTTCAAAGCTCAAAAATCTTTTCAAGACCTCAGTGGTTGATGCATCGCTTATCGATGAACTTGAAGAGATCCTCTACACATCCGACATGGGTGTTGAAACAGTTTCCTGGCTTATGAGTGAGGTCAATCAGAACCGGTCCTCATTCCAGAGCGGAGATGATGTTAAAGGTTTCATAAAGGAAAAGATAAGGGATGTGCTTGCCGGGACACACAGAGAGTTTCAGAATCGTGATCTGAAGCCGGCTGTTTTTTTGATGGTAGGCGTAAACGGAGCAGGAAAGACGACTACGATAGGAAAGCTTGCAAGCAAATTTACTGGTGAAGGGAAACAGTGTGTTCTTGCCGCTGCGGACACATTCAGAGCGGCGGCGGTAGAGCAGTTGACGGTCTGGGGTGAGAGAACCGGATGTCAGGTAATAAGCGATAAAGAAGGTGCAGATCCTGCATCGGTGGCTTTCAATGCAATAAACAGTGGAAAGAGCAGAGGATCAGATGTTGTTATAATAGATACGGCAGGTCGTCTTCAGAACAGAGTGAACCTGATGGACGAGCTTTCAAAAATTAATAGAGTGGCAGGCAAGGCCCTTGAAGGTGCTCCGCATGAAACCATTCTTGTCATAGACGCAAATAACGGACAGAACGCACTTTCCCAGGCAAAGCAGTTCGGTGAGGCGGTAAATGTGACGGGAATAATAGTGACAAAGCTTGATGGTACTGCAAAAGGGGGTGTTCTGATAGGAATAGCCAAAGAATTATCGCTCCCTGTATATTTTGTAGGCATAGGTGAGAAAGTTGAAGATATGAGACCTTTTGATCCTGAAGAATATACGGAGGCGCTGTTTTCATGAACAAGATAACTATCGTTGTCAGAACACTTGAAGATTTCAAGGAGACATTCATTAAAAACGACGAGGGAAAAGAGATAACCCTTCCGCTTAAGTATATTGAAAGTCCTTCCGAAGTTTCTGTCGGCGATACAGTTGAAATGACCCTTCAGATAAGAAATGTTCAAAGGACTCTTGATCTTGCAGGCGAAGTAAGATGGAAGCGGCTAAAGGATATCAACCTGCCTGGAAGAAGGATAAGCGCAGGTCTTGGTATAGAATTTGATGAAGTTTCCATAGAACTTCTGAAGCTTCACTTCAAGGAACTGTTCAAGGAACTGAGCAACATAGATGAGAACATGATAGGCGGGAACTACATCAAGGTCAGAACTGATATTGCTGAAAAATACAACATTGAAAGCAGGAAGGCGTCGGACTTCAGCGAAAAAAGGGCAAATCCAAGAATAACAATAATGATCCCTATTGAAATATTTATCAAGAACCAGACAAAAAAGCTCAACACGGTTGATATTTCTCTGAACGGAATGTGTGTTACAACCACTGAAAAACTTCCTGTCGGTGAAGAAGTTCTCGTGGTGTTTGAAGATAAGTCCATCCGTAAGCAGTTCCTTGTAAAAGCTGTTATTCTCAGAAATGTGCCGGAAAAAGATGATAGTGCTTCAAGTTATGCAGTAGGATTTAAATTCATTTTTGAAGATGACAGACAAAAGAAGGAGCTGATGAAATTCATCATTAAGCGGGCATGATATATCTTGTAAGAGAATCCCTTAATATAGTTGACGGTTTTATTTCTGTTTCAGATGATGAAGCAAAGTATCTGCTTAAAGTAAGACGCCTTAAAAAAGGTGATGCTGTCCATTTTTCAACTTCGGGGGTCGTCTATGAAACCGTTCTTGATCTTGATGGCAGAAAACCGGTTTTTAAAATAATCAGAAAAACGATAGGAAGCCATTCTTCATCCAGACTTTTTGTTGCTGTTGCATCAGGAGACATTAGTGCTGTAGAGGAATCGGTAAGGAATGGCGTTGAAGCAGGTGCTGATGAATTTTTCATCTTCAGATCGGAGTTTTCCAATACAGATCTTTCTGTTGTTGAAAAAAGAATGAAAAGACTGAAAACCATTGTTGTTTCAGCCGCCAGTCAGTCAAGGAGAGGGCATCTTCCCGAAATTAATTTTTCGACAATGGAGGAAATTGCCGGAATAGATTGTGAGCATATTGTGTTTCACCCTTATTCACCGGAAAACATCTTAAGTTATCAGCCGGTGGACAAAAGAGAGAAAATGCTCTGGATAGGTCCGGAAGGGGGATTTTCAGAAAAAGAGACGGCGTTCTTTAAGAAGGCGGGATTTAAATCGTTCTCACTAAAAACACCTATCCTCAGAATGGAAAATGCAGTTACATTTATAACGGCGTTCATTAAAAACATAATCTGACAAAGGAGATCACGATGAAAGATTCTGCAAAACTTAAGATCATTGAAAAGGCGAGAGACATGCTTTTCACCCGCAACGAGGAAGAGATAACGATGATAGATGTTGCGAACGAGCTCGGGATAACAGCCCCGACACTGTATCATTATTTTTCAGGCAAAGATGAGCTTCTTGCGGCCGGGAACAGTCTGATAACGAAAGAAATAACAGCCATAGCATTCATGAAATTTCCCTCATCCATGCCTGCAAAAATGAGAATTGTTACGGTTGCCAGCATAGTTGCGGAATATTTTATCAATTCAGGTCTGCCTGTTTCATATCTTGTCGAAGATCCCAAGGACAGGCCGGTAGTTCTGAAAGATTTCAGAGACAGGATAACATCTCTGTTCGCTGAATATCTTAAAAATAAAAAGGCGAAACACACCCCTGAAAAAATGGCATACAGATTCCTTTCAGCGCTTCAGTCGGACATGTTGCTTTTAAGAAAGAACAAAGAAAAGCTTGAAGATGATCTTGCTGAAAAAGTTTTTGAAGATGTTGTCTGATAATTTTATATTTCCGGAAAAAGAGCAATAAATCAATTACAGATATCAGCCGGTATTTTTCTTAATTGATATCCGTCTTTTTCGTCGTAACTTTTTACAATTATGTCATCAGTGTCAGTAAAAAAGATTGCATTAATTGAGGAAGAATCGGGACCTTTAAATAAGTCGAAGACCATATATGTTCCGTCCGTAGTGCCGTCAGTTCTCCAGAGCTCATTTCCATGTGTTCCGTCAGACGCAGTAAAATAAAGGATGTTTTTGTGTTCAAGAAAAATTTTCGGATTTGATTGACCTTGCCCCGGCATAATGTCTTTTACCATTTTTGTTCCGGTTTCAGTGCCGTCGCTTATCCATAATTCATCTCCATGAGTTCCATCAGAGATTGAAAAAAACACTTGACCGCCTGAATTAAACATATAGTTTTTATAATTATATGTTTTTGCGAGATCTTGAAAAAGACTTTTAATCTTTTTGGTCCCAGTTGCCGTTCCATCTGTTATCCACAATTCATACTGCCTTCCAGGACTGTTTAGTTGAACAAGAAATAGAACCTTATTGTCAATTCTGGCGAATGCTTCCTGCCAAACGAATCTTGCTGGGATCGATGATGTTTTCTTGAACTCAGTAGTCTTGTGGTCGATTGAATATACTGAAACTTCCTGATAATTGCTTGTTATTATGACAACTTTGTCCTTTAACGGTTCCATAATTCTCACAAACCCTTCGGTTGACATGACAATATCTGCAAGCAGTTCAGTATTGTTCCCATCAGTTCTATAAATCCTGGAAAAGTCTGCTGTCTGATCGTATGGAACAAAATAAAAATAATCATCAAGCACTTTCATAAGGAACATATCTGAAGAATCCCATCCTTCCAAAGCATCTACAAGAAGTTTTGTATTCTCAGGAGTTCCGTCAGTAAAATATGGTTCCCATCCTGTTTCTTCGCTGTTTTTTGCTCTGAAAAGCATTTTATTCTCAATGGCTTTGAAATCTTCCGGCGGAAAACTTCCTTCTTCACCTGGAAAGATGTCTTTGAAAAACTCTGTTCCTTTTTCAGTTCCGTCAGTTTTCCAGAGTTCATATCCGTGTAAAGAGTCGCTTGAACTGAATAAGATGAAGTCCTTAAGAGGAAATATGGAAATTGCCCGACCTGCTACATAGGTAAAAACAGATTCCGATGTATGATCCACCAGAAACATTGCGTCTGTTGAATTTACATACAAGTTTTCTTGGAAAATGATATAATCAGTAACACCGATATCAACAGTCTTTTCCTTGCGGTTGGCTCCGTGATCAGTCATATTCAATTCGGGGTATCCGCTGGAAACATTAGGAGTGCTGTAATAGAGAATATTGTCATAAAAGAACGGACTGTAAACGGCATAATAATCTGAAAGCACTTCATGATTTATATTTTTTAACAATTCGGCTTCTGCAGATGCTTCTTTTATTATTTTTGGCTCGTTTCCCACATGGTACCAGCTGTTGGAAGTTGGAATTATTATTTCATTACCGCCAAAAAAGATGTCGTTTCCGATGAAGTCAAAATTTTTGGGACGATCTCTGTATGATATGTCTTCTTCCCAGAAAAAAGGGCTGTTTAATTTGATCTCACGAGTTTTATCTTCATCTACATTGTAGATGTTTAAAACATCAGTATATGACTGATACGATGAGAAAACCCTGTATTTTTCGTTGTCTACAAAGCACAGAGTATTATCCTTCTTAAAAAAGAGCGGAAGCATGCTATAGTCATTTTCTGGTTCATTTAATTTATGAAATGAGACAAAATCGCCGGTTTTCTCGTCAAATTTCAATATTTCAAAAATATCATTTATTGAAACAAGGAGGAAAACAGAATCCCCAAAAGCTATCATGTCATAAATACTTGCGGAAAAGTCGTTGCCGAGATCTGCAATTTGCTCAAGTTCTCCGGTTGAGGGATCAAAATGGAAAAATTTGCCACCGTATTCAGATACATAGAGGTTTTTATCAGTTGCTTCAATTTTAACGAATCCTCTACTTTCATAGATTTTATCAAAGATCACGGTTCCGGTAACAGCGCCGTCAGTTACAACAAATTTGAAATCATCCCCGTAATCACTTGTGCTTATTATGAAAACAAAGTTCTCTTTCACAGCCATATCTATCACATACCATTGATCGGTTTCGTTAAAAGGTGAAATTTCAACTACAGGCGCAGTGTTTTCTTTAGTTCCGTCACTTGACCATAAGTGAAGTTTGTCGTCATTATTGCCAGCCAGAAAAAATATTTTACCGTTTTTTGTTCCGAGTATCTTTTGAAATAGATTAACTTCAGCAAATTTTGTAAAAGTTTTCAATTCTTTATCTATTATAATTATTTCCCATCGGGGATTTTCATATACAGAGCTGTCATGAACAGGAATGGATGCAAATACTTTTTCTTGGAACTGTATGCTTTCGAGAAGAGGTTCAGGTTCGTTGATGGCAAAAAAGGAAAGAGATTCGTCCTCTGAGTTGCTTACTACAGTCGTTCCTTCAAAGGTTCCGTCAGATGCCCAGATCAGACCGCAAGCATAGAAAATTGTCTGAACACCATCGCTGTTTATCAGTCTTGAATATGAATCCATTTTTCCAGGGCAGGTGTCAAACAATATTTTTGTTCCTGTTTCAGTACCATCAGTGATCCATGGTTCAATTCCTGTTGCATCGTTAGTGGCAAAAAAGAGGATGCCGTTTTCTGTTTTTGTAAAAGAATATGGGTAGGAAGGCTTATCCGGAACCACATTAGAGGGGATTTTTGAAATTGTTATAACCCCGGAAGAGTCATCATCAGACTTTTCATCTTTGTCAGTATCTTCATCAGCTTCAGAGTCGTAAAGATCACTCTCTTCAACGGCATCATTAAGGTTATCTGAATCGATTCCGGTTTCGTCAAAATCATTTTCGGACGAATTCTTTTCGCTATGACATGAAAAGAAAATAAAAACCAGGATAAAAAACATCATGTAAATTTTTTTCATGATTTGTTTATCTCTCTAATATTTTTTAAAAAACCAGTAGTAATGTCTTCAGCAGTCTTATTTGATATTCTCACATATTTTTACAGCTACTGCCGCAGCAAGTCCGATATCTTCGAGGGCGACGAATTCTTTTTGAGAGTGGAAGTTGACCCCTCCTGCAAAAATGTTGGGGCAGGGAAGTCCCATGAATGAAAGGCGTGCACCGTCGGTTCCGCCTCTTATCGGGTGAATGTCGGGTGTCGCACCGAGATCTTCGATCGCTTTTTTGACATAATCATATACATACATCTTGTCTTTCATGATTTCGTACATGTTGAGATAGCTTTCCTTGAATTCAGCTTTGACCTCAAGCCGCGGTTCTTCTGCTTTAAGAACTTCGATGATGTTAAGAATTATCTGTTTTTCGCGGTCGATGTCCTCAGGAACAAAACTTCTAAGTATCATGGAAACTGAAACTTCTTCGCTTCCTCCTGTCACATTCACAGGATGGATGAAAGGTTCGCGGTTGTGAGTTCTTTCAGGTGACATCGTTTTCGGGAGCATGTCTATGAATTTTCCTGCGTATCTTATTGCATTGACCATTTTATCTTTTGCATATCCCGGATGTATTGAAACACCTTTTATTGTCACTTTTCCGCCGTATGCGTTAAAATTTTCATAGTTAACCTCATAAGGTGTTCCGCCGTCAAGAGTGTATGCAAATTCGGCATCAACTTTCTTAAGGTTTATGAAATCGACACCTCTGCCGATCTCTTCGTCAGGAGTGAAACAAACTCTAATTTCAGGTCTTTTGATGTCCGGATGTTTCTTGAGATATTCGATCATTGACATAATAGCGGCAACACCCGCCTTGTCATCAGCACCCAGAAGTGTAGTTCCGTCAGAAGTTATAACAGTGTCGCCTATCAGATTTTTAAGATGTTCGGAATCATCGGGATCTATAACTGTTCCGCCGTTGAGCTTAATTACAGAGCCGTCATATTTTTCATGAATTACCGGCTTAACTCCTTCACCCGCACAGTCTGTAGCGACATCCATGTGGGCAATGAAAGCAACTTTTTTTGTAACGCCGCAGTTTGATTCCCATTTTGCATAAACATAGCCGTTCTCATCCATTTCAGCGTTGTCGATTCCAAGCCCTTTAAGCTCTTCAACAAGTTTTGCACCGAGATTCTTTTCTTTCATTGAAGAAGGGAAAGTTTCGCTTCCAGGAACCGCCTGAGTGTCTTCTTTAACATATTCAAGAAAACGGTCTAACATTCTGGTTTCCTTAATGATGTCGGCTGCCAATTGATGTCTTTTCATGATACCCTCCAAATATTGATAAAAACTCAACGGCTCATTATAACAGACAATAAATTCATTGCAATTTTAGAGGAAGCCAGTTATCGGACAACTATTCTACTGTTGTAAAAAGTCCTTCTGAAGTTATTGAAATGGTGATATTTATCGATATTTCAGGATCTTTTTTTGAATAGCACTGCTCAAGCAGAGGGCTTTCAAAATGTCTTCCGACGGCTCTTTTGACGGCACGGGCACCCATCATTTTATCTTTCGAGCTCATTTTGGCAACAATGTAAGCCGATGCTTCATCTCTATTTTCAAGTGTTACAAAGCATTGTTCATTCACACTGGCTCTATAGATCACTTCATCAATATAATTCTTTGCAAGGGAATTAAGTTCGTTATCTGAAAATGGTCTGAAAACAACTACATCGTCAACTCTGTTTAAAAGCTCAGGGGACAGAAACTGTTCGATCTTATTGGAAATATCTTCATCTTTGACCCCTGCCGGTCCGGAATCGCCGAAACCCACTTTGGAAATAGAGAAAAGTTCCGCTCCGAGATTGCTTGTCATGATAACAATTGACTCAGTCATGTCTGCTGTAAAGCCGCGTGTGTCTGTAATTCTTCCTTCTTCAAGTATCTGGAGAAATATAGAAAGAACTTTAGGATGCGCCTTTTCAATCTCATCAAGAAGAAGAAGCTGATAAGGTTCCCGCCTGAACGATTCGGTGAGCTTTCCGCCGTCTTCAAACCCTGTGTATCCCGGAGGTGCACCGATAAGCTTTGAAACGGAGTGAAGTTCCTGAAATTCGCTCATATCAAAAACGACAAGCCGTTCTTCGTGTCCAAACAGAAAAGATGCAAGTTTTTTTGCCATTTCCGTTTTGCCTGTGCCTGTCGGACCTGCAAATATCATTGAGGCAAGAGGTTTGCCGTTTGCCCTGTTACCGAAACGCCTTGCAAGGAGCCGGATTATTTTTTCCTTTGCACTCACCTGACCGATTATCGACCTGTCAAGTATCACAGGAAGTGCTTTTACTATCCTTGAAGTGTCAACGAGGAGACTTTCGACCGGAATTCCTGTCATGTCACTTACAAGCGACATCAGATCTTCCACAGATGGTTCTGCACGCCGCTCTCTTTTCAAGACACTTCCCACTGTATCAAGAAGTGAAAGAACTTTGTCCGGCTGACTTTTTCCTGAAATATAACGGTTGCTCAAACTTATTGCGCTTCTGACGATATCTTCACTGTTCATGCTGACACCATGATATTTGCTGAGTGTCGCCGCTGCATGGATGACAATTCTGTAAAGGTCTTCGCCTTTCGGTTCTTCAACTTTTACAAGAGTGAACCTTCTTTCCATTGCCGGATCTTTGGCAATGTGCTTATTAAATTCAGCTGTTGTTGTCGCTCCGATAAGTGGAAATGTTCCACGGGAAAGTGCCGGCTTAAGCATGTTCGCAACTACATCGTTGCCCGAAGAGAAAAGAAGATGCAGCTCATCAATGAAAACTATTATCCTTTCGCAGTTTTTCTCAACAAATTCAATCAGATCACCAATCCTTTTTTCAAGAGAGCCGCGATATTCCGTTCCACCGACAAGAGAGGAAAGATTGAGTTCCCATATCTCTTTTTCAGGCATAAGCCCTTCTGTCTGCTTCAGCGCGACTGCTTCTACAACTGCGGTCTTTCCGCTTCCGGCAGGGCCGATTATTAGAGGATTGTTGTTCCTTTTTCTTCCGAGAATATCAACGATCGATTCTATTTCGCGGCTTCTTCCGTAAACAGGATCAATTGAACCGTTCTTTGCAAGAGCTGTGAGGTTTCTGCCGAACATTGCAAGAATTTCGTCATCCCTTTTTTCTGATCTGCCGTTTGATGCTGTGCCAGTTTCAGTTGTGTTCTCGGCTGTTTTTTCTTTTTCCTTTTTTGCGTTTGCAGGAACGACTCTTGTCGATTCTCTCCGCATTTCCTCGGCACGCTCTTTTATTCTTTTTGCCGGCTCATCTATCAGTTTCATTGCGGCAAGCCGGATGTCGGTAAGTATTTCAAGTTTGTGCAGAACTCTGTAAGCTATTGAATTTCTTGCAGTTGTCATTGAGGCAAGAAAATGTACCGCCGAAACTTTCTGCCCTTTATTGAGTAGTTTTTTCAAAGAGCTTTCCTCAAGAGTTTTTACAGTATCGACCGGCTCTTTTAAAGCGCTTCCGGAATGTCTTGCCATTTTCACCATTTCGTTGTAGCAGTCAACGATCTCTTTATAGCTTGTGCCCTTTTCCTCAAAAATTACAGCCGCTTCGCTCGGAGCTGAAAAATATGCAAGAAGAAAGTGCATACTTGTAAGCTGTCTGCTTTTCATCCTTTCGGCAAAATCGAGTGCTTCGCCGTAAAGAGAAACCAATGATTCGTCAAAATTTTCCTGCAACGATCTCTCCCGATACTCCTCAAAATAAGCGGACAAGATTAAACCAACCCGACATTTTTTGCAATAAATTAATTCGATATATTTCACTCAGATCTATAAATGAACATTTGAACAACCGTTCAAGTAAG
>JAGOEX010000257.1 GCA_017997475.1 bacterium | reverse complement strand
CAGGGAAGAGATGAAAAAGGACGGCTTTGACATTGGATCGGTCATATTTGATGAAAACGCAACATGCGGATTTCTTAAAAATGACCTCTGTCAGATCTATAAATACAGACCTGTGATATGCAGGACCCACGGACTTCCAATCGTTTTCTTAAATGATGATAACCCATCAGAAATATTTAAGGAAGTCTCTTTCTGCGAACTCAATTTCAACGACTTTGATGAAGATGGCGACGACGATGACGACGGCGGACTGATATTTAACGATGAAAACACTCTGGACATTGATGACCTCAACATTGCATTTTTTAAAATAAACCAACAGTTCTGCAAAGATCCTCAAAAAAGGATACCGCTGAAAGACCTTTGCAGATTTTAACTGGTAATGATTTGAAATTACTAGCTATATCAAAAATTTATCTTGCGACCTTTGCTATAGTTGCCTGCTGTACTCTTCTCAGTTTTCTTTCAAAGGATTTTCTTACTGAAGGCGATGTGGCAATGATCTATCTTCTGGGAGTTGTAGCAGTTTCAAGCAGATTTTCCTGGATGCATTCGATAACCGCGGTGTTCTTAAGTGTCGCTCTTACAAATTTTCTTTTTGTACCTCCTTTTTACACTTTCCATGTTGAAAATATCAGGTCGGTTATAACATTCATTGTCATGTTCATTGTTGGAACGGTTGTCACATGGCTTTCTGTCAGTCTGAGGAAACACAACGAGGAAATGAAAATAAAAGAAGCCGAAAAAACCCGTTTTATGCAGCAGAACGAGGAAAACAGAATAAGATCTGAAAAGGAAAAGTTAAAGAACGACCTTCTAAGTTCAATTGCCCACGACCTGAGGACACCACTCTCTTCCATTTCAGGAACTGCCTCTGTACTTCTGCAGAAAATGAATGACATTAAAGATGACACCAGAAGCGATATGCTAAAAACAATTTCCGATGAGGCCTTCAGACTTGGACGGCTTGTAGAAAATATTCTGAACATAACAAAGCTGGAATCAACTGATTTTGTTGTAAAAAAAGAGTGGTATCCCCTTGAGGAGATAATTGGATCAGCCGTTTCAAGAGTTGAAAAACTCTATAAAGACAGGGAACTCAGGATCTCGATCCCTGATGAAATGATAATGATAAAAGTTGATCCCATCCTTATTGAGCAGGTTATAATAAATCTCCTTGAAAATGCAGCAAAATACTCTTTTGAAAAAACCTCCATCACTGTTTATGCCGAAGTTTCAGATAATCTTGTTGTTGTCGGCGTGGTTGACAAAGGTCCAGGAGTTAAAGAAACCAATATTCCGGAAATATTTGAGAAGTTTCAACAATTCCGCTCAAACAGCGATATGAATTCCGGCTCAGGCATAGGACTTTCCGTCTGCAAGGCAATAATAAAAGTCCACAAAGGGCTTATATTTGCAGAAAACACTCCGGATGGGTTTAAAGTTGCTTTTTCACTCCCTTTTGACGAAACTTTCAAACCGGAGGAGGTAATATGAAACACACAATACTTATAATTGAAGATGAAAAACCGGTCAGGAAATTTCTTACTGCAGGGCTTTCAACAAGTGATTACAAAATCATTGAAGCCGAAAAAGGGCATGAAGGAATAGTGCTTGCCACACAGTATCTTCCCGATGTCATTCTTGTGGATCTGGGACTTCCCGACATAGACGGAATAGAGCTCATCAGAGAGATCAGGGAATGGTATAAAGCTTCTATCATTGTAATTTCTGCAAGATGGAAGGAAAATGAAAAAGTTGCCGCACTTGATGCAGGAGCCGATGATTATCTTACAAAACCTTTCGGTATGAACGAACTTCAGGCAAGAATAAGGGTTGCACTCAGAAATAATTCAAGAACCGGTGAATTCAGAAAGGACGGGTTTGTTTTTGAAAAAGAGTTTCTTAAAGTCGATTTTGAATCAAGAAGCGTCTTCATAAACAGCGAAAAGATCCACCTTACCCCTATCGAATACAAACTGCTTTCGGTAATGATAAAATATGCCGGTAAAGTTGTGACCCACAGACAGTTGCTCGAAGAAGTTTGGGGCGGAGAAAAGGGAGAGGATTTCAATCAGTATGCAAGAGTGTATATGGCGCATTTAAGAAGAAAGATCGAGCCGGATCCGGCGCATCCTAAAATACTTATCACAGAAGTCGGGGTTGGATATCGGCTTACAACAGACTGATTTCATTGGCATTAACCATTATTTTTATACGATTTTAACACAAGTCGTCTCTATTTTAAGATTATTTTTATAACTATATATACATCTGCCAAATATACTTTTCCGGTTTTTTTGAGGATGAGGATTTGTATTTATGAATAACAGAAAAATTACCGGAAGTCACATTCTGGTATTTTCATTTCTTATGCTGATCTTTTCCGGAATGCTCCTGCTGAAACTCCCTTTTGCATCTTACACCGGGACAACATGGATTGATGCACTCTTTACTTCTACATCGGCAGTATGTGTCACCGGGCTTATTGTTGTAGACACTCCGGTTCATTTCACAATGTTCGGTCAGATCGTGATCATAATTCTTATTCAGCTTGGCGGAATAGGGATAATGACTTTCGCAGCATCGTTTATTTTTGCGTTCAACAGAAAACTTCCCTTGTCAAACCGGATGATGATGGAAGAGTCCTTCATGCAGGGCGCAGCTGATATTAAACTATCTGAACTTCTTAGATTCATTGTTAAATATACTTTCATTTTTGAAATTTCAGGAGCGTTTCTTTTTTTTATGACTCTTGATGAAAACAACCTGTTTAAACGGCTTTATTTCTCTGTATTCCATTCTGTTTCAGCTTTCTGTAACGCCGGCTTTTCAACATACTCAGACAGTTTGATGAGATACCGCGGGAATATTTCTGTAAACATTATCACCATGATTCTGATAATTGCAGGCGGCATCGGATTTCTTGTGACTTATGAGATAAAATCAAAACTCAAGGGACTTTTCTTTAACAGACGGAAAAAGACCAGACTCAGGAATTATTATATTTTTTCCCTTCACACATGGCTTGTTCTTGTGACCACAGTCATTCTGATAATTTCAGGTACTGTTCTCATTTTTACAATCGAGTCGCTTTCAGGAAACTCTGTATCTTTACTTGAATCTCTTTTTCAGTCTGTAACAAGCAGGACAGCCGGATTCAATACAGTTGAAATATCGAATCTTTCCAAAGCGACACTTCTCATTATTGCGGCTCTGATGTTCATCGGCGGATCTCCCGGTTCTGCCGCAGGAGGAATAAAAACATCGACTTTTGCTGTAATAATTTCAATGATGTTCATGGGAAGAAATCATTTTGAAGATGTTGTAATAAGAAACAGGCAGTTGCCTAAAAGAACCGTTTATCAGGCACTTATGGTTTTCATTTTCGCTTCTGTCATAATTTTTTTCACAGTGGTGCTTGTTTCGGCATTTGATCCGGAAAAAGAGACTATTGCTGTCCTTTTTGAATCGGTTTCAGCTTTCGGAACAGTCGGTCTTTCAACAGGAATAACACCATATCTCACTGAAATTACAAAGATCATCATAACTATAACAATGTTTTGCGGAAGGATCGGATCGCTTACAATATTTTCAATAATA
>JAGOEX010000258.1 GCA_017997475.1 bacterium | reverse complement strand
GATGTTTCGGGATCAAGAAGCGACAGCCGTACATTTCTGCCAGCTTTTCTATTCAGCAGAGAATCAAAATTGTTTTCAAGTGTTGAAATTCCGTCAATCTGCTCTATCACAGTTCCTGTCTTGATGCGGCTTCCCGCCTTGTCAAGAGGAGAACCCGTCATGACCTCGTCAACGATCAGTCCTCTTTGGCTGTATGAAAAGAAAATGCCCAGTCTTCCGGTATCATCACCGAGTGGTTTTTGAGGAATATATCCGCTTCCTGTGTGGCTTGCGTTCAGTTCACCGAGCATTTCGGACAGAAGCTCTGTGAAATCATAGTTGTTATTTATGAAAGGGATGAACTTCACATATTCATTAAAATATTTCTTCCAGTCGACATTGTGCATTTCTGCAACATAGAACTTGTCGTTTACCGTTTTCCAGACATGTTCGAAGAGATAAAATTTCTCATCCTGAAAGTTGACCGAAAGCTCAGCGGCAGGTGCAAGGGGTTTCATTTTTCCATCGGCCACAGTTATTTTGTATGTCCTGTTGTCGGCAACTGCAAAGAGGGAAGAACCGGTTTTGTCCAGAATTATTGAAAATTCAGGTTTTTCCCAGTATGAAAGGTTTCTCGGGCGGGGGATCGAAGCTATCAGCTTGTCCTTTTTTTCCCTCATGGAAAGTGAGATTATCTTATATTCAGCAGGTTCCATTATCATGAAATATAGAGTCTCGCTGTCGCTTGAAAATGTGTGGTCAAGATAGTTTGCGGGGTTTAAGGAGAGCTTAACGATCCTTTTTTCGATCTTTTCTGTTTCGAAGTTTACAGGGTCCGGTTTCTTTTCGTCTTTATCTTTCGAATTACCGGAAGATGCTTTTTCCTTTATTTCATTTTCCTTTTTCTTTTCATCCCTTTTCTTTTTAATGTCGAACTCCTCTTTTGTCATGAAAAAGTTGTCACGCCCGGATCTATTCATAAAAAAAGCTGTTATCTCACCATGATTGAACCAGGAGATCATTTCACCGTTACTGCTCCACTTGGGGTTTGTGTCATCTGAGCCGGAGTTTGTTATGTTCACGACTGGTCCTCTACCGTCACTGCTGACTATGCCGATCTCTCCGCTCCAGAGATCTCTGTCAAGAAATACAACAGCCAGCCGGGAACTGTCCGGAGACCATGTGAATTCCTGATCACCGTCCACATAACTTATGTTTCTGTCACCACTTAAAACGGTCGTGTGAAGATTCTTTTCAGTGTCATATACAACAAGTTCGGTTCTTTCCCTGAGATATGCCACTTTCTTCCCATCAGGTGAATAGCCGGGCTGAAAGGTGTTGAATTTGCCCTCGATCAGCGGTTTCTCTGTCATTTTTGTCGAAGCGAAGAAATAGGGTTCATTTTCATCTTCAAGCACTGTTTCGTATATATTCCATGAACCGTTCCTGAAAGATGAATAAAGAAGCTTTCTACCGTCCGGATGGAAGCTGACCCATCTTTCCTCGTTAGGGGTTTGAGTGATCCTTTTTGTTGTTCCTGTTTCGGGATTGATAACATAAATTTCACCCCGCATAACAAGGGCGGCTTCAGTTCCGTCAGGGCTGATGGCCATATCGGTGACACTTTGAAGCATCTGCCTGATATCTTGTTTTCGGATCTCTTTTGGAGAAAAGATCTCAAGTTTCTGAGGATTTGAACCCTCTTTCATAGTGTAAATATCTCCATGGTATGAAAAACAGAGTGTTCCGTCACGGCTTGCGGAAAGGAATCTTACAGGGTGGGTATCAAATTTTGTGATCTGGGTTTCAACTTTGCCGCTGTCAATTTTCCAGACATTGAACGAGCCGCTCTTTTCACTTAAGTAATATACCGCTGTTTCATCGGGAAAGAATACAGGGGAACGGTCTTCTCCTGCAAAGGTGCTGATCTTGTTGAACTTTCCATCTTGCGGCAGATATTCCCAGATATCTCTTGTCACGCTTGATGTATGGTGTTTTCTCCAGTCATTCTCATATCCTTTTTTGTCGTGATAGACAAATCTTTTTCCGTCTTTTGAAATATGCAGATCAAAAACGGGAAGAGGTATCTCAAGAACATCATTCCCGCCGTTTACTGAAACGGAAAAGAGCTGAGGCATCCCTCTTGTCGGGAAAGCCGAACTTTCCTTACTGCCCGCCCTTGCCGAAGAGAAATAAATCTTTGAATCGTCAGGTGAAAAGGTGAGCGGAATGTCGTTTGCCGAGTGGTGAGTGAGCCGTTTTGCCTCTCCGCCGTTAACAGAGATGATGAAAACATCGTGATTTCCATGGCGGTCGCTTAAAAACGCAATGTTTTTTCCGTCATTTGACCAGACAGGGGATGATTCAAAGCTTGAAGAAGAGGTGAGAGATCTTGCATATCCGCCATTTACAGAGGTTATGTAAATGTCACCCATGAATGAAAATGCTATTTCGCTGCCGTCAGGTGATATTGACGGATATCTCAGCCAGCTTATAGTATTTGAGCCGTCAGAAGCCATATCCTTAACCAGTTCTTCTATTTTGACGATATCTTTTTCAATCCCCGGAACATTTTCTGCAACTTTCTTCTTGAATTTGTCTGCAAGGTCCTGACACGAAACAGAAGAGAGTGCGATAAGGGAAAATAGCAAAGCAGCTCTTTTCATAATATTTTCCTCCGGTAAAAACTTTAAGAGTTAAGGTGTGAACTGATAAGGAGCTCTCTTAAAACCTTGGCTGTAAAAGCGATAGAGATCTTTGAGCTGTCAAGGTCGGGAGCAAGTTCAACAATGTCTGCTCCGATTATTCTGCATTTTTTTTCGTTGATTATCTTTATGAATTTCATGAAGTCGTTGAAAGATCCGCCGCCTGCTTCGGGTGTTCCCGTTCCCGGAACAAATGATGGATCAAAATAGTCAAGGTCGATTGAAATATAGATCACTTCACCTTCTTCAAGAGCATCAGCCGCTTCAGTCACAGTGTTTGCAGGGATGATTCTGTGGTCTGTCTGGCGGAGCTGATATTCCTCTTTTGTTCCGCTTCTTATTCCGATCTGGATCAACCGTTCAAGTCCTTTGTCAAGGCAGAGTTTCATGACCGATGCGTGGCTAAGTTCGTCTCCTGCATAACCTTCACGGAGATCGGCGTGTGCATCAAAATGGACCATTGTGAATTCAGGATAGAACTCTTTATGTGCAAGAAAAAGAGGATATGTTATAAGATGTTCTCCGCCTATTGAAATGACCCTTTTGCCGTCTTCGAGAAAAGGTTTGACTTCTTCCATTACGGTTTTTACCATGTTTGCAGGGTTTCCCACCATCACTTCAAGATCTCCGACATCGCAAAACGGCACATCGTCGAGAGTTTTTCCCTGATAGAACGAGAACTCTTCAATTGCTTCAAATGCATAGTTTCTTAATTCTCTCGGGCCGAAACGGCTTGCAGAACGGAAAGATGAAGTGCAGTCATAGGGAATTCCGGCAACAATTATCGATGCTTCCTCAGGATTTTCCCTTGAAGAAATGAACCGCGGGATCTGAAACATGGTTTTCTCCTTGAATTAATATAAAAAACAGATACTTCAACAAAAATACGGTGAGAGTCACAAAAAGCAAGAATTATGAT
>JAGOEX010000256.1 GCA_017997475.1 bacterium | reverse complement strand
CTAAGGGTGTGATTTCAAATAAAACCGCGAAGAAAGAGAATGTCGGCGGTGAACTTCTCTGTTTAATATCATAATTGAGAGAGTAGCATATGTCACGAATTGGAAAAATGCCTATAAATTTACCTTCAGGGGTAAATTGTGAAATAAACGGATCAGCAGTAACAGTGTCAGGTCCTCTTGGAACTGATACATGTGCGATTGTTTCTGGAATAAAAGTCGTAAAAGCTGATAATATACTTAATGTAGAAATCGCTGATATATCAAAAGAATCAGAATGCAAAGCTTCTCATGGTTTAATGAGAGCTCTTATCAGCAATATGGTTACCGGTGTATCAAAAGGTTTTGAACAGGACCTTGAAATACAGGGTGTCGGTTTCAGAGTTCAGCAATCCGGAGAAGATCTTCAGTTTCACCTTGGATTTTCTCATCCGGTTATTTACAAGACTCGTAACGGTATCAAGCTTAAAGCTGTTGATGCGACACATCTTAAGATTTCCGGTTATAATAAACAGGTTGTCGGACAGGTTGCCGCGGAGATTCGCGAGTTGAAGAAACCTGAACCTTATAAAGGTAAGGGAATCAGATATCAGGGTGAAAACGTTAGAAGAAAAGCTGGAAAATCAGGTAAGAAATAATGAATAGTCTAAAAGCAAAATTTAACCGTCTGGTTCGCAGAAAAGTTAGAATTAAAAGCAGAATCAAAACTGATGCAAAGGGAAGATTGAGACTTTGCATTTCAAAAAGCAATAAGAGTATGTATGCTCAGATTGTTGATGATGAGAAACAGGTAACTGTTGTTTCTATGTCTACTCTTAGCAAAGATTTTTCTTCACTTAAAAACAAAGTAAACAAAGATGCTGCTAAACAGCTAGGTCAGAAATTGGCAGAAAAAGCAAAAGCAGCCGGCGTTGTTAAGGTTGTTTTTGATAGAAACGGGTTCCTTTATCATGGAAAGATTAAATCTTTCGCTGATTCGGCAAGAGAAAACGGACTAGAATTTTAAGGATAATCAAATGAAGTCAATGATGTTCAAAAGCAAAAAAGTTAAACCGGCAGAGCTTGAACTCTCGGAAAAGGTTGTTTTTATTAACCGTGTCGCAAAGGTTGTTAAAGGCGGTAGAAGATTTTCTTTCAGCGCCCTTGCAGTTGTAGGTGACGGAAACGGTAATGTCGGAATCGGATTCGGTAAAGCGAATGAAGTTCCCGATGCTATTAAGAAAAGCGTTGAAGACGGAAAAAAGAATCTTTATTCTGTCAGACTTAATAAAAACACAATTCCTCACGAGGTTGTTGGTGTTTATAAATCATCAACGGTTATCCTTAAGCCTGCTACTCCAGGTACAGGTCTGATTGCCGGTTCAAATGTAAGATCGGTAGTTGAAAAAGCCGGTGTTGCTGATATACTTGCTAAATCTCTCGGATCAAGAAATCCGGTAAATGTAGTAAAAGCAACTCTTGACGGGCTTTTGAAATTAAAAAGCCTGAAAGATATGGCTGATTTGAGAGAAGTCACCATAAATAAACTTTGGGAAGCGTAAGGTAAATTATGGCTAAGAAGTTATTAGTTAAACAGATAAAAAGTGAAATTAAAGCGAAACCTATGCAGAGGAAAACTCTTCATGCACTCGGTCTTAGAAAAATAAGTTCAGAAAGAGAGCATGATGATAATGGCGTAATTCGCGGAATGATTACCAAGGTTGCACACCTTGTTCAAGTGACAGAAAAATAAAAATTGGTGATTTAATATGGAAAGATATCAGATAGCAAAACCTGATTCGGTTAAAAATAGAAAGCGTGTCGGAAGAGGTCCGGGAAGCGGACATGGTAAGACTTGCTGTAGAGGGCAGAACGGTCAGTTGTCAAGAGCCGGCAGCGGACATCGCGCATGGTTTGAAGGCGGACAGATGCCTATCCAGAGAAGAATCCCGAAAAGGGGTTTTACTAATTATCCTTTCAAAGTTGAATTTCAGGTTGTTAATCTGGCTGACCTTGAGGGTCTTTCAGGTGATGTAACTGTTGATACATTATATCAGAAATCAATTGTATCTTCAAAAGATATGCCGGTTAAGATTCTTGGCGGCGGTGAAATTAAAGTTTCTTTGAATATAACAGCGGATGCTTTTTCTGCTTCGGCAAAAGAAAAAATCGAAAAAGCCGGCGGAAAAGTTCAGATCAACAAAAAATAATAGGCGAGTATATCAATGGCAAATGTAATCACTAACATATTCAAAGCGAAAGATATTCGAAACAGAGTTCTATTTACGCTTTGGATACTCGTTGTTTACAGACTTGGAGCTCATATTCCGATTCCGGGGATTGACGTTGAAGCGCTTAATCAGGTTTTTGATTCATTTAAAGGTGCTGCGGGGACATTTGTTAATTATTTTGACATGTTTGCAGGCGGCGCTTTTAAACGTTTTACCGTTTTCTCTTTAGGAATCATGCCTTATATCTCTGCATCTATTATAATGCAGCTCCTTACAATTGTTTTTCCTTATTTTGAAAAATTAAAAAAAGAAGGCAGTGAAGGACAGAAAAAAATTCAGAAGTATACTAAGTATTTTACTGTTGTTCTTTGTCTTTTTCAATCTTTTTTTATTGCACAAATGCTGCAGGGACTTGGTCAGGAAAAAGGAATTGAAATCGTTTCTGGCGGAAGTTCCGTATTTTTCTTCATACTTTGTTCAATAACAATTACAACCGGAACCATGGTTCTCATGTGGCTAGGTGAACAGATTACAGAAAAAGGTATCGGAAACGGTATCTCGATGATCATATATGCGGGTATCATTGTACGCTTTCCTGCGGCTATCGCTCAGACAATGCAGAAGATTTTCAGCAAAGGTGAGCCTATTGTCGCAATGATTCTTGTAGTTATGTTTTTCGGTGTTGTAGCGGCTTCAATTCTACTCACTCTTGGAAGAAGAAATATTCCTGTACAGTACGGAGCACGTCAGATACAGGGTCGTTCCGTTTCTGCAGCTGCGCAGAATCTGCCTATTCCTGTTAATGCTGCCGGTGTAATTCCTATAATTTTTGCTGTGGCAATAATGCAGTTTCCTTCACAAATAGCTGCACAGATCACAAAATATTATTCAGTTGATAAATCTGGAATAATTAGTACGGTTCTTTTTTATCTATCACCTGGACAGATTCCTTATTATCTGACTTATACAGCGTTATTAGTATTTTTCTGTTTCTTTTATGCTCCAATAACGTTTAACCCTGCAGATGTTGCTGATGCTTTAAAAAAACGTCAGGGTTTTATACCAGGCCTTAGACCTGGAAGTTCAACTACTGAATATCTTTCGAATGTTCTTTATAGGTTGACTTTGTCCGGATCTCTTTTTCTTGCATTTATTGCTTTAATTCCGGATTTTATTCTTAAGATGTGGCCGGATGAAATATCTGCAGAGATGGCTTTCATGTTCGGCGGAACTTCTTTATTGATCATTGTTGGTGTTGCGCTTGATACCTTAAAAAATCTTGAGTCTCATCTTATCATGAGACATTATGACGGGTTCTTTAAGAATATGAAAATTAAGAGTAGAAGACAGTAATTTGGGTATTCATCTGTATAATGAGCCGGAGATTGAAAAAATATCGAAAGCTTGCGGGATTACGGCAAAT
>JAGOEX010000255.1 GCA_017997475.1 bacterium | reverse complement strand
TTGCAGCACTTCAGAACGATCGCAAATATCAGATCTGCAACAATCGAAGAATTAATGGAAGTCAAAGGAATAAACAGAAAACTTGCTCAGAAAATACATTCTTCACTTATCGGATAAAAAGATGGTGCCGGGAACAGGACTCGAACCTGCACAGAGTTGCCCCCACTAGAACCTGAATCTAGCGCGTCTACCAATTTCACCATCCCGGCACGATAGAACGCGCTGATTATACTCATCTCTTTTCAGAGTCAAGATTTTCCCTTTTTCTGGCTTTTGATCTTGATGAAAGTATAATCGTTAAAGTTCGATGAGATGAGGGAACCATGATTTTTACAATTCAATTTTTTCTCCTTTTTCCTGCACTTCTGGATCAGAATTCCATCCTTGAAAAAGCGTCTGAAAAGGGGTTCTTTTATCGCAATGCTGATATTTGCGAAGTTGCAAAATGTTCAGAAACGGAAACTTGTGTGGAACATTCAGGGAAAAATTATGTCATAAAGAAAAAAGACCGTTTTGAAGTTTCTGCAAGTGTTTCACAGAAAGCTATCGAAATAGAGATAACACCTGATAACAGCTACATATCTTATTTCATATACATTCAGCACAAAGCGGGTGTTCACAGAATACAGATGAATAAAAAAAAGCTCGTCATCGACCAGGGAGTTGCAAATATCATTAAACTGCAGATAGTAGGAACAGCTTCCACTGGACCGAAAGTCATCTGGGAAAAACCGCTGAAAAAGACCGTTCCCGTCCCTTTTTCCAGATCTTTTGATGAGTCTGTCCACAACATAAGAAAAACATATTTCCAGAAACCGCTTATGATTTCAGAAGAACTAAAACCAGCAGCGGAAGAATCACTGAAACGGCTTAAAAATGAGGGACTTGTCCATTATTCATCAAAAACGGGAAGCGTAAGACATACCGGCATTGATAAAAAAGTGCTGGGAGAAAATCTTTTTATTGCAGAAAGTGAGGAAAAAGCATGGAAAATGCTTGTAAACAGCCCTTCGCACCTTTACAATCTTATCAACCCTCGCTTTAAAAAATACTTTGTTTTATTTACGAAAAATGATGAAGAAACAGCGGGTGTCATTCTCTTTTCTGAGTAAAATGACCCGTTTTTCTTGACTATTTTTTTCAAAATGTATACTATTTAAAGCATTTTGAATTAAATAGCGGAGAGAGTTTTGGCTGATATTAACTTAAGTTCAATGCTTGCAAGCAGTGTTTCAATGGCTGATGGAGGAAGACTTCCTACAAAATTCACTGCTGACGGGCTCAACATTTCACCTCATATCGGCTGGCAGAGAATACCCAGAGATACAAAATCCATAGCAATTATAATGAACGATCCCGATTCATCAAAAGGAGTTTGGATCCACTGGGGCATTTTTAACATTCCGTCATTTCTCATTGAACTTAAAGAGAACATTCCTCCCGAAAGGAACCTCGAATACAATATGCGCCAGATTGTCAATGATTTCGGGAAAGTGGGCTATTACGGACCGCTTAATGCAAGCGGAAAACACAAATATGTGTTTACAGTATGTGCACTTGATACCATAATTAATCTTCCCTTTAACCCAACAGGAGAAGACCTTATAAAAGCGATGCACGGACATGTTCTTGAAAAAGCACTTTTAAGAACTCATTACGGAAGCAACATTATTCCTAACACTGTCGTGAAACATTAAGCCGGACAGAATCTTACATTTTTCATTCCCGCCATCTTCTTAAAAAGTATAAAACAACTTGCAAAAATCAGCTTTTGAAATAATATTGAGCGTTTTTTCAGGGAGGGAGAAATGATAGTAGTAACCGGTGCTTCAGGTCATGTCGGCAACAATCTTGTAAGAGAGCTTAACCGTCGAAAAATTAAACCGAGAGTTGTAATTCACAACCCCGAACATGCGGAAAAGCCGCTTAAAGGACTCGATTTTGAAGCAGTCATGGGAGATGTAACCGACCTTCAGTCAATGATAGAGGCATTTAAGGGTGCCGAAATGGTCTATCACTGTGCCGCATGGATCTCAATAACGCCGGGGATGTACAAAAAACTGAGAGTTGTCAATGTTGAAGGCACCTTGAATGTTCTTGAAGCATGCAGAAGGAATCATGTTAAAAAAGTTGTTTATGTGAGCTCTATCGAAGCACTCGGAGATCCGGGAGAAGGTGTTATTGCAAAAGAGGAGATGGGATTTAATCCGGACAAGGCGATGCTTGAATACGGTGTGACAAAAGCGGAAGCAGCTCTTCTTGTTCAGGAAGCAGTAAAGAACGGAATGGACATCGTAACAGTATGCCCTGTCGGAATAATCGGTCCGTATGACTTCAAATCTTCACAGATGGGCAACATGATGATCGATTTCTACAAAGGCAAACTGCCGGCATATCCCGGATACGGCGGATTTGACTGGGTCGATGTCAGAGATGTCGCCAATGCGATAATTCTTGCCGGAGAGAAAGGAAAAAAAGGGGAATCATATCTTCTCACAGGCGGTCACACAACAAACTTTGAAATGATGGAAATACTTGAAAAAGTGACAGGAAAGAAAAAACCTAAGATCGCTCTTCCCTACTGGCTTATGTCATCGGCAGGATTTTTTGCCGAATTTTATTATAAAGCAACCGGCAAGGAAGCGGTGATAACACGCGACAGCGCAAAGATCCTCAAAAGCGATCTCCGTGCATCATCAGAAAAAGCGAAAAGGGAACTTGGATATGACCCCAGACCTCTTGAGCAGACATTCAAAGATCATTTTGAGTGGTTGATTGAAACTTATGGCAAATGATCTAATCATGCTCCACAAACACTTTCCCATCTTTAAATGTAACGGAAAAAGAACCGGATTCATTTAGAAACTTCTTTCTCTTTATCATTCTGTCATTCTGGGTTACAACAGCAAAACCGCGTTCCAGCGGCGAAAGCGGATTATTGGTCTCAAGTTCTTTTTCGAGAGCTGAAAGATCTTTAACCGCATCGAATATAAGTTCTTTAATTTTTGAAGCCGCTGTTAAAAGCAGTTTTTCCGTACGGTGATAGGTCTGACTGATTATTTCACCTGGATTCTTTAGCGAAAGAGTCATGTTATCAAGAAACATCAATTTTGAATTTATTGAGCTTTCTACCGTTTTCTTCATATTCGAAACAGCATTGGCGGCTTGATCCAGCAAAACGGTGCCGTCAGGAAATATAAGTTCCGCCGCGGCAGTCGGTGTTGAAACCGAATAACTTGCCGCAAGATCAAGAATGGTGGTGTCTGTTTCGTGTCCTACCGCACTTATTACTGGCTTTCGGCATTTTATCACAGCCCTTGCGAGCTCTTCTGAATTGAAACAGTCGAGATCCTCCTTTGATCCGCCGCCTCTTCCGATAACTATTGCATCTATATCACCGATATCTGACATTCTTTCAAGAGCTTTGATGAGATCAAGATGAGCATCTCTGCCCTGAACTGAAGAAGGTGACAGAACAATTTGTGCCGGAGGGAACCGTTTTCTTGAAACTGTTATGATGTCATGTATCGCCGCACCGCTTTCACTTGTAACTACGCCTATCGTATGGGGAAACTGCGGAAGCTGTTTTTTATGGCTGACATCAAAAATCCCTTCCTGGCTCAATTTTTCCTTGAGCAT
>JAGOEX010000041.1 GCA_017997475.1 bacterium | reverse complement strand
CAACCATTGCGTGTTCGGTCATTTCAGAAAAAATTGTCATATTTTCAGGGAAATAGAGATGCTGGGAATTCATCATGTAATTTCCGCTTTCATCTTTTCCCGTCAGCCATCTGCCGATGTGGTTTATAGAGAAAGCTTCCGGCATTCCCTGTTCATTAAGAATATTTTCTATCGGAATGTTCCAATAACATGAAGAACAGTTTTTTATTTCAGGCAACTCTATTGATTCAAGCCATGGAGCCAGTTTCATGTGAAAATTGAGCTCCATCGGATCAGTCTTATATCTTGCCGCCCTTGCATTGACATTGGTATTTGTTGAGGGGAAATATGCAGGGTTTATTAAAGTTTTGTTGTTGACAGTAATAAGATATCTGGGAATACTTTCATTCGGAGTGCCCGCTACAACAGGAAGAATGCTCGTTGAAAGAGTGTAGTACATTGTGTGCCCAGCATTGTATGGAGCCGCTGTTTTCAGACTTTGACATTCTGCTGTTCCTGAGTTGTCAGGGTCGTTACATTTTTTTTTCTCATACCAGTCCCTTCTCCAGTTCCAGATCGTTCCGTTCTCACTCCCGATAAGCTTAAAAGATGTATTGCTGTTAATAACCGGCTTTCTTGCAGGGTCGTCATTAGGTTCGCCGCCTTCAATAAATTCAGACCAGTTCAGATAATTTAATTCTTTTATACTGTCAACAACTGAAATACGACTCCTCCAGCTTGTTCTTGAGTATATATCAAAATTATCACTTCCGTGACTGTAGCCGTGCTGAAAAATATTACTGGAGTCTCCTGCAACAGTGCAGTAACCAGGAGTGCCCCACAACTCTCTTTCTTTCTGTTCAAAGTCTATTGCACAATAATGTATCGCCGCATTGCATGATGAACCTTTGTATATGTTGCCTGTGAAACTGTCGGTACAATAACTGCTTTCCCTACCACTGCCCACAGGCATTGATAGATTTATTTCGGCATAGTGATTGTATGTTCTGGAAAGGAATAACAATGGATCTGATATTGGCGGAATTATGGTTTTTGGCTTTGCATTGGTGATCCTGCTGTTCGCAAAACCGTCGCTGCCGTTCCCTGCTGAAGTAAAGTCACATGCATCGCCGATACCGTCAAGATCGCTGTCGGGCTGCATTTTATAGACATATCTCCATGTGAAACCTGACGATACAGTTCCCAATCTTCCCAATCTTTTTATAATTGCACCGTTTTCTCCAGAAATCAATTCATCTTTAAGACTGTAGGAAACAACAGAATTATAGTTATTCCGGCAATTGTCAATTGTGCCGTTGTCAGAAATATAATTTGTATTTGTCCCTGAATCATTGGGATCGTCACCACGGCAGACTTCAATTACTGTCAACCTGTCATCACATGCGCCATCTCTATCATTGTCTGCACACCACTTCTCTTTTACAGGACATACAAGTTTGTATCTGGTTGCAAGATCATCTATTACAGTTATATTGTTTATAGTTATGGTTGTTACCGGGTTTCCTGGCACTGTCTGAGTCGTAGACGGTTGTGTAAGAAAATGATATGCATCAGCATAAACAGGATCGCCTCCCTGTCCGCAAACAGGATTGATTAAACTTGTATCACAGTAATGGATATCAGACCTGGAGAATGCGTTTATATGTCTTTCAAAAAAATTGTTCGCTGCATCCAAAAACTCAGTCTTTTTCCCGGTTACAGTATAAAATTTATAACCGCCTGAAATATTTGCATAGGAATGAATGTAATAACGCCCTTTCCCACTGAAATTGGAATCGAGATAGCTATCAGGATTATAATATGTATTGCCCGGAGTTATTATCTCGTTGAACCTATTACTAATGGCGTCTTCGCAATCAACTTTTTTACATGTGCCCGTGCAATCCCATCCCAATTCATGGGTGCCGTCTAAATTTATTTTTTCCTTAACAGCACAAGAGCACCCGTTACAATCTGCATCCGAAGAAAGTTGAGATTGTGCTCTTGACTCAGCGGTATGCTGAATATTGAGAACATGTCCGAATTCATGTGAAATAATATATTTGTCCATTATCGAACCGGCTCTTGAAATCAGCGAATGTCTCCAGTAAGAGCCATCTCCGTTCAAATCGGGTTTTGCAGAACCATCTGAATTCCGCTGAACAAATCTGTAGTAGGTGACAATTCCGGTAAATCCGGCTCCCACATATTCTGAAAGTCCTTTTCCTGATTCCGATGGACAGCGATGAAGATGTCCCACATACGGATTTGGAGTTGAGTTGCCATCCAATGCTCCTCCGCAATAACTCTGTTTCCTGTTTTTATTAACACAGTCTTGATCAGTGCAGGGATCCTGCCACATTTCGATGTAGTTCCATCTATAGGTGCTTTGACAAGTTTCCTTGCTGTCGTTGTCTTCGAAATCACCGGGATTTGACAACAGATTGGAATTAGAACAAATTTCACAAAAGAATCCCCCTGAAGTACAATTTGTGCAATCCGGATCTGAGTCAGGGCATTGAAGATTTTCAAACTGAAGTGTAATTTTTACATTGTTTATACCTGTGTTGATAAAGGTGCTGTTGAGATCGCCTGTCATTTTCATTGCAATCTGTTCAAGAGTGTAATTTGTATATTCATATACTTCAGGAGCAATGCCGATCAATCCGTTAATTTCATAATCCGTTCCTGCATTGTAATGAGTTCCTATCTGAACCGGCTCTTCTTCAGAGAATTCATCCTGTAAAGAATAGTGGAGATCTTCCTCTTCCGGCATGAGAAGCGGATCAATCTTCTGAAGATGATAAACGGTGGAGGGTAAAACGGGAGATCCAGTTACTACATTTTCCGGAAACATTACATAAAGACCGTTGTCGTAATATACTCTGGAGTAATATTTTCCATTGACGGTCCTGGCAATATAAGAATTCATGACTTTGCCGTTACGGTTTACCCCGTCATCAACAACACCGAACCACAATGATTCCACCGGTCCCTTGCTGAATGTCATTTCTTTTGTTCTGCTAAGAGTTAAGGTGAACGGAACTCCTAAGCTATCCAGCAACTCTATTTCAACCCATTCTTTTCCAATCACACCGTTTTGAAAGTTTACAGATGGATTAATATTAACATTCACCCTGTACAATATGTGATTTTCAACAGGATTCTGCATTTCTCCTGTGGGATAAAAGAAAATATTCTCCTGCCCGAAAATTGAAAATCCCCAAAAGATTAAAACAACAAAAATCTTCTTCATCACACGCCCCCAAAAAAAATTATAAAAATATCCCGTGAAAAACTCTTGAAACATTCTGAATATATCTAAAAAAATTAAAGGATTGTCTTGTCTTGTCTTGTCTTGTGACAATCATCCCGTTAAAACAGGGAAAGCAAGCTTTATTTGAATTTTTTGTCATTTTTGCTTTCAACCGATATCTGATTAAGTTGTATTAAATTGTTTTTAAGATGTCAACACAAATTTGTAAAAAATATTTAAAGTGATAAACTAATCGCGTTAAATTCATTTTGATAACGGAGGATCAGATGAGAGCACTCTACACAATAACAATTTTTGTTTTCTTATTGTTTTCAGCCAGTTGCGGTTCAACCGAAAAAAAGAAGGATCCCACAATAAAAGGGGCAAGGGCTGATTCAGGGATAACTGTCAAAGATGAAAACTTTAAATTTGAAGGGATAAAAAAAGTTATTCTCTACAACGAAATCGATGATGAAGAGAGCAACGCCATTCTTTACGGAATTTCAGGAGCTTTTCAGCAGAAAGGAATTGAAGCTGTAATTGACACAGGAGAATCAATGACTTACGACGGAGAAAGCTTCAGAGTCAGAACTTACAAAAATCTCATGAGCGTTTATTTCAACCTCGTAATTCTCAAACCGGGCGGAAAGAAGGGAAACGAAGAGATCATTGCAGATATAAAAGCAGATTCTATTCCAAAAATTGTTGAAATAACTGTTGATTTCATCTTTCAGAAATAATTCCGATCTGAGAAACTATTTAAGAACTTCTTCGATTATGTTGAGCGCCCAGTCAAGCTCTTCTTTTGTAACTGTCAACGGAGGAGCAAATCTGATGATCCATTCGTGTGTCTCTTTTGCAAGAACCCCTCTGTTCTTCATTGCTGTCGTATAGATCCTTGCCTTGCCTGCCTCTTTTTTAAGAACGACTGCATTGAGAAGACCTTTTCCTCTGACCAGCTCTATTTTCGGGCTGTTCATTGCGACAAGCCGCTCCCGGAAGTATTTGCCGAGCTCTTCTGATCTCTGTGCAAGATTTTCCTCTTCAAGAACATCAAGAGCCGCAGTTGCAACTGCACATGCAAGCGGATTTCCACCAAAAGTGGAACCGTGCGTTCCAGGCGTGAAAACACCCATGATATCTTTATTTGCGGCAACTGCCGAAACAGGCATTATGCCTCCACCGAGAGCTTTTCCCATTATTATTACATCAGGAACTATCCCTTCGTGCATGAATGCAAATTTCTTTCCTGTTCTGCAGAAACCCGTTTGAACTTCGTCACAGACAAAAAGGACATTGTGCTTGTCACAGATCTCTCTGATCCCCTTGAGGTATCCGTCAAAAGGAACAAAAACCCCAGCTTCACCCTGAATGGGCTCAAGCATAACACCTACAGTATTTGGAGTTATTGCTTCTTCAATAGCTTTGAGATCATTATATTCAACAACTTTGAAACCGGGGGTAAAAGGACCGTAATTGTTTTTTGCATCAGGATCGGTGGAAAAGGAAACTATTGTTGTTGTTCTGCCGTGGAAATTCTCTTTCATCACAATTATTTCAGCTTTGTCAGCAGGAACTCCCTTGACTTCATATCCCCAGCGGCGCGTCATCTTTATTGCGGTCTCAACAGCTTCTGCTCCTGTATTCATAGGCAGGATCATATCCTTCCCTGTATATTCAGCAAGTTTCTGAGCGAAAAGAGGCCATTTGTCGTTAAAAAATGCACGGCTTGTAAGAGTAAGAACATCCGCCTGATCTTTTAAGGCCTTAATTATCTTAGGGTGCCTGTGTCCCTGATTTACAGCGCTGTAGGCACTGAGACAGTCCATATATTTCTTACCTTCAGGATCCCATACCCAAACGCCCTCTGCCTTACAGATGACAACTTCCAGCGGATGGTAATTGTGTGCACCGTAAGTGTGTTCAATGTGCATAAGTTCAGCGCTTGTAAGTTTTTTTTCATTGCAGCAGCAACCCATTTTCTCCTCCTTTTTGAATAAAAACAGTAAACCTTAACGAACCGTTACTTATCGATTGTATACAGTTTAAAAAAGGTAAATCAAGGATTTTGAGTTTATTTCTCTTTGCTTTCGTTAAGCTTGTTGAAAGCTTTGAATGCCTTTTTATAGTACTCATTCGTTTTAGGAACGATTTTCATTACTTCCCTGAATCTGTCCCTTGCAGTTTCAGGATCCTCATCTCTTAAAGCGCGACCTTCGATATAAAGCTCCTTTGCTCTTTCATTTATTGCTTCGGAGTCATTCTCGTCAAGTTCATTTAGAGACTCGGCAATATGTACGGGACGACCTTGAGGAAGATTCTTTTCAAGAAAATAAACCTCTTCATCTATCATCTTCTTTTCTGCGGCGTCATTTATCCTTTTCTGATACATTTTTAAATATGACAGAGCTTTGCTCCACTCCTGTTTCTCTTTGTAAATATAGCCCAGCTGTCTCATTGCGGTTGTATCATTCTTGTCTGCCCTGAGAGCTTTACGGTAATATGTCACCGCCTGGTCGAGTTTGCCGGACTCATAGTATATCCTTGCAAGATGCTTGTGTGCTAATTTGTTCCCTGAATTTTCAGCTTTCTTAAAAAACTTCATAGCATCATCAACCCTGTTAAGCTGAAGATAACTTTCACCTATTTCAAGATATGCTTCTTTGATAAAACTTTTGTTGGTAACCTTTCTGAAATACGCTAGAGCACTTCTGTAATCATCAAGATTTTTATAGATGATCCCTTTCATCAGCATAAGCTGCTGGTCTGATGGATCTATCTTTTCCGCCGCTTCTATTTTTTCTATCGCCCCCTTGAAATCACCTTTTTTTGCAAGAACCTTCGCATAAAGCATGTAGTTGTCGAAGTTTCTCATGTCTATTACCACTGCTGTATCTATCTCTTTTTCAGCTTCGTTATATTTTTCCATCGCGTAATAAATCTTAGCTTTCATATGGAAAACATGCGTATGCTGATTGTTAAGCTCTATGGCCCTGTTCACAAAATTCAAGGCCTCATCAAATTTGTTAAGATGATAAAAAGCATTCGCAAGCGTGACAAAACTGCGGTACATTTTTTTCTCATTGAATGTACCTGTCTCAAGAAGATCAATAACCGCCTTCCACTTCTTCTCTTTTTCAAGACTGTCGGCATAGGACTGAATGTAGTTGTAGTTTCTCGGATCGATCTTATATGCCTTTTCAAGCATTTTCGAAGATTCCCGATAGTTCTGCTGGTCAAAAAGGAACAACCCGTAATAAAAGAAAACCCTGTCGTCTCCCGCTGTGTTTCTTTCAACTGCCTTTTTAAAATATTCTTCGGCTCTTTTATAATTTGCCTCTTCGTGCTGCACAACCGCTTTGATAAGGTTGAATGCATAGGTTTCCTTTCCGAGCTTTTCGACAACAGCGGCAATGGCATCGATCTCCTTTATCTTTTTAAACTCAAGAAGTATTACCACCTTAGCCAGATACGGCTCAACGAGCGACGGGTTGGATTTTATGGCAAGATCATAGAATTCCATGGATTTACCTTTGTCTCCGATCTTGTAATAGATTCTTCCGAGTCTTATGAGGAATTGTGCATCGACGACACTCTTTATATCAAGTTTAGCCAATTCAAGGTAAACTTTATCATTCTGACCAAGAAGAATGAATATTTCCGTTTTGCCGAGTATTGCAGGTGGAAATTTGGGATCTATCTTCAGAGCCATTTCATAATATTCCATAGCTTTTGACGAATTTGATATCTGAACATAGAAATCAGCTATTGTTGCTATGGAAGAAGTGTCTGTCTTATTTATTTCAACTGCCTTTTCATAATACCCCACTGCCTCCTTCATCAGGCCTCTTTTATGAGCAATAGTGGCAAGTTTCTGATAATAATCGGCTTTCTGGAAATCCTCAGCTTTAGAAATGATCATGGTGGAGACACCTTTAAGAAATTTCTCGGCCTCCTCCAGCTTATTGTCAGTATTCATTATTATACCGGCCTTAAAGAGATATGCTTTCAAATAGTTGGGGTTGTCTGATATTATCCGGTTAAGGAATGCCATTGCAGACTGAGCATCTCCATTTCGATACTTCATTTCGGCAAGAGCATATATTATCTTCGAGTTTTTTCCTCCACCCTGCATAAAACCCTGATTGAAGAACATTTCCGCCTTCTGCACATCTTTTTTTGCCTGTGCAATGAGCCCCAGAATGTAAAATATCTCCTGATCACTGCTTTCAGCAAACGGCTGTATCAGAACAAGTGCCTCGTCAAACATCTTAGATTCATAAAGTGAGAGTGCTTTTGCCTTTATCAGATCAAGATTGGCCGGAGCTTTTTTCAAAGCTGCATCTATTTTTTCATTAAGTGTCGCCGACGGCTCAAGTCTTCTGTTGTAGGAGATAAGAAGATTAAACTTCACCTGGCCGTCAAGTCCGACAGCGCTCGGAGCTGAATCTTCAGATTTAAGATACTGTTTTAAGATACCTATGCTGTTGATATAATCATCAGGAAGGTCTTTGTTAAGAGCATCCCTTACATCAACAAGAGTTCCCGTATTAACCGCTATAGATTCGCTGATGTTATCAAGAATATCACCCTGAGTGCCCTTTACATATTTTAAATAATAATAAAACCCTCCGCCTATCAGACCGAGAACTATCATTGTTGAAAATGAGAGTACCGCATAAAAAAGGACTGGGCTGTCACCTTTTCTCTCTTTCTTTGATTTTTTCTGATGACCTGTCTTTTCCATCTTATCTTCAGAAAAATCATCCGGAATGAAAATATGATCAACATTCTGATTTTGTCCGCCGACGCTTGTGAACGAAGTATCTTCAAACTCATTGGCGGCATCTTTGAAAACACCTGTCTCAGAAATCCCCCGATCTTGATCAAAGCTTATGGAATCGAACGCCTCACCCTCCTCATCATCAAGAGAAAGGCCGTATCTGGGAGAAGATTTCGATTCAGTTTTCGGTTGTAGCGAACCATCACTTGAACTCCACGAAAAACCGTCATAGCTGATGTCATCTTCCTCTGATATGACCGCGTTAAGCATAAGATTTTCAATCTCGGCTTCATCAAAAGGTCCCACAACCTCACCGGTGCTCTTTTTTCTGAAATATATCCCCTTTTTCTCTTCTTCTTCTTCAAATCCTGTTTTTGCATCGCCGAAAAGCTCTTTTAAAAAATCATCCTGGCCGGGCTTTGAACTTTTTTCAGCCGGACCTCTTTCAACTTTTGTTTCAGGACTTTTTGCATCACTGAAAAGATCTGAAGAATCGGCCGTTTTAACAGGTTCCCCGGCAATCTCTTCATCCGGATCATCGTCAAAAAGCGAAAGGTGGTCTTCTTTCTTCAGTTTATCAGATGGTTTATCTTCAAAAAGGGAGTCACCGTCAAACCTGTCATTAGAAAGAGAAAATTCATTGTCATCTTTTCTTTTTTCTACCGGAGGAACTGTTTTTTCCGGCTCCTGAGGCGGTGTTTTTATCTTGAAATCAAGAGTATCTTCCTTTGTTTCCTCATCCTCAAGAAAATCATCTTTATTAACATTGACTCTGTCAGACTTTTCAGGTGAGGGATTTGACTGATCATGATCGTATCGCCCTGTTTCGATATCCATTTTTTCATGCATCTTCCCGACGACATCATCGTCTGCAGCACTCTCCTCCTGTTTTTTGATCCTGTACTGGTTCTTGCATACGGAACACTTCACCAGCAGACCCTTTTCGGGGATTTTTGAATCATCAATGTTATAGTTAGTGTTGCAATGAGGACATTTGATCTTCATTTTCAGACCCATTAAAAAGTTTATATGTTAATACCTTTCTTCTCTTTTTTGTTGATCACATTTATCAACGGGAAAAGACCCGACCCACTGCCTGCCTCAGCACCGTAAAAAACCATTTCCCTGTAATATCTTCTTATCAATTTATTTATTCTGCTCTTACCTGATGTCAGGATCTTCCCTTTGGAGCTGAGTTTCACATAACCCAGCGGCTCAACAGTTTCAAGAAGATTCACCATCTTATCCGTGGTCATCTGAAGCATCGTCGAAAATTTTTCAATATCTGTGGTTGCTTCATATTCAGGAAAATCCCCTTCCGAATGAGAAACAAAAGGAGTGATCCTTTCGAGTATCTTTATGTGCACATGGCTCAGATCTGAAACCGGCTCTATACCTTCAGAAAACCGGGCAGAATTTCTTATGAACATATTAAATGCGGCATCATGATTGTGCGAAATAAAGTTCTTCGCTTCATTTCTGTCAAATATCTGTACTTGAGTTTCCTCAGCGGCAGTAACCGAAAAAGGGTTGGGTTTGTTGAAAAAGACACCTTCTTCTCCGAAAAAATCACCATCTGAAAGAAAAAATCTCTTACCGTTCAATTCAAATTTTATTCTTCCTCTTATTATTATGAAAAAGTTTCCGGAAAGCTCATTCTTTATCAGTACCGTCTCTCCTGGCTGGTAAGATCTCTCCATTTCTTTTACTTCCTTTTCCTATTGTTCTCTGAATTTACAGCGGCATCTGTTTTTTCAATGAAATCACGGAATTTCTGAAGCACTCTACCTGATATCATATGCTCTATTTTACATGCGAGTTTGTCAGATTCAGACTGGCTCACACCCAGAATATCTTTGAAAAAATGAGTGAACAGACTGTGTCTTTCAGTTATCTCGACAGCTATGCTTCTGCCAAGCTCTGTCAAGGTTACATATCCATGTGTCTCATGCTCGACAAGACCTTTTTTTGCAAGCAGTTTTATGGCTCTTGTAACAGTAGCCCTCTTGACTCCGAGCAGATCAGCAATCTCCATGTTCCTTGCAACCTTTCTGCTGGAAGTCAGATTCAACACTGCCTCAAGGTAGTCTTCCTGCGTCGCGGTAAGAAGCTTTTTTAATGATGAAGGGTTATTTTCCATTTTTCACCGCAAAAATCTGCATGGCTTTTTCAACAATGATCCTGCCGAGTTCATGTTTATCAATATTTTCGAAAGATTCAGTTCCCGATTCAGTTATCATTGTTACGCTGTTAGTTTCTGAACCGAAAGGATCAAATTCTTCTGACACCAGATTGGCAACAACCATATCAAGTTTCTTTTTTCTCAGTTTCAACAAAGCATTTTCTGCAAGATTCTCAGTTTCAGCAGCAAAACCTATACGGACAGAACCCTGTTTCATCATATCAACCGTTGCCTGAAGAATATCTTCTGTCCTCGAAAGCTCTATCACTAAACCATCCTCTTTTTTCTTTATCTTGGACCGGTTTTTATCAGGAGTATAGTCCGCCACTGCGGCACTCATCACAAAGATATCCGATTCTTTTACAAGATCTTTCACTGCAGTTGAAGTCTGAGCAGCTGTAACGGTTTTTATCTTTTTTATACTGCGGCTCAAAGATGTTTCAACATTTACACCCACGAAAGTCACATCGCCTCCTGATCTGAAAGCGGCTTCTGCTATCGCAATACCTGTCCGGCCGGAAGATCCGTTGGTAATATATCTCACCGGGTCTATAAATTCGCGTGTCGCACCGCCTGTGACAAGCCATTTTACTCCTGATGACCCCACGGGCGACAGGATCTCTTCAAGTTTTTTAATTATATCAACTGGTTCTGCCATCCGCCCTTTTCCGGATGTTCCGCAGGCAAGTTCACCGGTTTGAGGTTCCACAAAGAAAATGTTCTTTCTTTTACTGAGTGTCCCGATGTTGCATATTGTCGCAGGATTTTCATACATCACTGTATTCATTCCGGGAGCGAAAAGCACCGGCACCGAAGCCGCCATAAGTATCGTAGAAAGAAGATCATCCGCTATTCCGCATGCCGCCTTGCCGATAATATTTCCTGTTGCCGGAGCAACAACTACGGCATCAACTTCCTGAGCCAGAATTATATGGCTTATCTTGGAAGAATCACTGTTTTCAAATGTATCAAAAAGGGGCATTCTTCCGGAAAGAGACTCCCATGTCGCCTTTCCAATGAAGTTTAAAGAATTCAATGTCCCCACAACTTGGACAGAAGCACCGTTTTTAACGAGAAGTCTTAATAAATACACTGATTTGTATGCTGCAATGCCACCTGTTACGCCCAGTACTATTTTTTTCCCTTTTAATATGTTGTTTTTAACCATTTTAACCTTCAAGCCAACCATCATTAAAACAACAAGCGTGACATTATAGCACCGAAAAAATAATACACAAAAAATTTATCAACATATAAATCAACCTTTAATTGTATAAATAATTGACTTTTAAGTTTTTTTGCACTATCAAATTATGACATTTTTTTTGTGTTGTTCTATTCAGGAGTTTAGATTATGGAAGAAAACAAACAGGGAACCAGTAAGCCGACTATTGACAAAGAATATCTCAAGAAACTTGCAGAAAAGATAAAGGCGGAAAAAGCCAGGAAGGAGTCACTGCAGAAAAAACCGGAAAATGAAAGCACTACGCCACCTCCGCCTCCGATGGCTTCAATTTCGCCGACTCTTCTTGATGATGACGATGAAGAAGAGGATATGGCTGCAGAAAAGACAGCGATAATAGATCTTACTGCACTTTCCGGACATACTGCGGACGCAAGATTGACAATACTTGACGGCAAGGATGAAGGCAAGAGTATTGACATAACAAGAGATGAAATATTTGCAGGAAGAAGTCTGGACAACGATTTTGTTATTAGCGATATATCCGTTTCCAGAAAGCATTTCAAAGTAATGCGTGAAGGAGATCACTTTTCCGTTTCAGACATGGGAAGCGGTAACGGCATAAGGGTTAACGGGGTGAAACAGCCGGTAACAACCCTTTACCACGGTGATGTCATTACAGCAGGCGCCAGACAGATAAAATTTGAAATACTCAATCCTGACATGAAAGAAAAATACAGTCGCAAGAGTGATGTGCCCGATGTTCAGGAAGCTGTTTATTCTAAAGAAAAAAGAAAGGGATCTTCCATACTTCCATGGGTTGCCATCTTCATAGTTATCAGCGGTCTTGCAGCAGGCGGATATCTTTTCATGAAGCAGTCAGAGCAGATACAGCAGGTTGCCGCAGCAGAGTTCAAGCTTGGGATCGAAGACATTGATAAGATCGATGAAATGATCGAACAGAAAGACCTGAAAGGTGCCGAAAAGAACACAAAGTTCTTTCTTGAAAAAGTTCCCGGCAACAAACAGCTCTCTGAAAGACTTGTCTTGATAGAAAAAGAAAAAGCCGTTCAGACAAAGTTTGAACAAGGTAAAGTCATTTTTACTCAAAATAAGGATGAAGCTTCAAAAATTCTTAAAGAGATCCCTGAAGATTCCATTTTCTATGAAGATGTTAAAACACTCGTCGGCCCAGAAATGATCATAAAATGGCTGGTTGACGATATAAAAGCTCTAATTTCTGCAAAAAAAGAAGATGATGCGTTAAAAAAGATCTATGCCGCTCTGATCGAAAATCCTGATAACGAGGAAATTAAGAACCTCCAGAAAACCATAACATCACAACTCGGTGAAGAAAAAGCAAAGGATATTGAAAAGAAAGCAGCCGAAGAGAAAAAAGCTGCAGAAGAAAAGAAAGCCGCCCAGAAAAAGAAACAAGAGGAAAGACAGGCAAAAAGGCGTCCGGCTCCGAGACCTCAGCCGAAACCTCAGCCTGTAGAAAAAGTTGACACTTCTTCCGGTGGCTCTGAAAGCGACCTTGAAAGAGCCATTGAGCTTTATCTTTCAAAAGATTTTGACGGTGCTATACAAAACCTTGAAAAAGCCGCTACTTCAAGAGACAAAGGGATTTCGAAAAAAGCTCAGCTTTTAAAACTTGAAGTTACTAAATTCAGAAAAGCATGGCCGGCAGTTCAGTCAGAAAAAGGAAAGAAAAAGAAATCAACTATTAAAAAGCTTGTAATTTATGACAAAAAAATCTCCGGCGGGCAGCTTGCTTCTGAAATTGAAGCTCTTGACAGTGATGAATCACAGGCATCGTCTTCCAGATCTAAATCTTCAGGAATGAGTGACGATGAAGCAAAAGAACTCTACATGAGAGCAAGAAGCATGAGAAATGAGGATCCGTCAAAAGCAAGAGAATTACTTCAGCAGGTAATTGACGGCACCGACTCATCAAATGATTACAATATAAAATCAAAGAAACTTCTGAAGAATCTCTGATCCTTAAATTACTTTGACTTTTTTTTCTTAGATGGCATCATTTGTCTGTATTTATGATTTTTATATGGAGGTTTTCATGAGATCTGTTTTTTTTATTGCAGCAATTTTACTGTTTTCTCTTCCTGTTTCCGCAGCGGCGGCTTTTGCTGAAGCAATTGACAAAGACGGGAACTCAATAACATGGACATTTTCCTTTGAAGACGGGAAAAATGTTACAAAAGCGAAAAACAATGCCATCGCACAATTGAAAAAAGAAGGACACTCAAGTGTGAGAAGTGCCGCGTCAACAACTCTGAACCAGGGATTTTTTGCTGTTCTTTATTCAGCATACTGGGTTGACGGAATACTCAAAAAAACCTTTGCATTCGCATTCAGTTCGAAATCTGAAGAGGATGCAAAGAACGAGGCACTGAAAAATTTGAAGAAAATTAAGGGATGGAAAGAAGAACAGGGTTACAGCGTCAATAAATCAGGGTCATTTTAGGAGGCAGCAATGAACAGGACCGTATTATCAAAAGAGATCGCAAAAAAGAAAGGTGTTTCGCAGAAGGAAGCCCTCAAATACATTGATCTCATAACCGAAAGCATTGTTAACGCAATGGAAAAAGGAGAAAGAGTTGAAATTCGCGGTTTCGGCAGTTTTATTGTAAAGAAATATGACAAAAGGACCGGTATTAACCCGAAAAGCGGTGAGAAGATCACAATCCCCGCGAAGAAACTTCCTTCTTTCAAGCCGGGCAAAGACCTTAAAAGCAAGATCAACAGCAAATAATCCTTTTTTTCCGGAGAATTCAGTTTGAGTCAGATAAAGATTTATTCATTTGCACTTATATCCATGACATTCTGGGCACTTTCATTTGTCTGGTATAAAGATGCTTTCATCAGTTACGGACCTGTTACGATAATATTTTTCCGTCTTATTTTATCTGTATCTCTTTTACTGATCGTGACAAGAATAATCAGAAAAGATCTCCGTCTTGAAAAAAAGGATTACAGATATATGGCTCTTCTCTCTTTTTTTGAACCCTTCTGTTATTTTCTGGGAGAAGGTTTCGGAATGCAGCATGTGTCCCCTACAACCGGGGCGATAATTATTTCAACAATTCCTCTCATAACTCCGTTTGTGCTTATGCTGATGAACCTTAAGGAAACCATACATTTCAAGAATTTTCTTGGCATGATGATCTCTTTTGCCGGCATAATTCTCGTTGTGACCAGCGACAATGCTTCATTTGCTGCATCTTTAAAAGGTGTTTCCCTCCTTTTTGTTGCTGTGATCAGTGCTATCTTTTTTTCGATCATACTTAAAAAGGTCGGGAACAGATATAATTCAATGGTGATAGTTTTCTGGCAGAATATATTTTCAGTATTATATTTCATGCCTCTGTTCCTTGCTTTGGAATTAGAGAGTTTCATGGCTTCTTCACACGAGCCTGCCGCATACCTTGCAATAATAAAGCTTGGAACATTTCCGTCTACTATTTCATTCATTCTCTTTATCCCTGTCGTTACATATCTTGGTGCCACAAAAGCAAATGCTTTTGCAAATATTATTCCTGTAATAACTGCAATTTTCTCATATTTTTATCTTGGAGAACAGTTCTCTCTACTAAAAATCCTTGGTGTTGCCGCTGTTATCACGGGACTTTTCTTTTCTCAGATGAGATTTATAAAAACAAAGATCGCGGAGGTCTGATATGAATAATTTCTGGCTTACCCTTCCGACTGAAATATTCTTCGGCAAAGGGCAGATAAGCGTGCTTGGAAAAACTCTGAAAAAAGAGGGCTGTACAAAAGCCCTTCTTGTTTACGGATACGGAAGCATTAAAAGGAACGGATTATACAATGACACAGTTAATGAACTGAATTCACACGGCATTCCGTTTGTTGAACTTCAGGGAGTTGACCCCAACCCGAGAATCTCGAGTGTAAGAAAAGGTGCTGAGCTTTGCAGGAAACACAACATAGATTTTATAATCGCAGCAGGGGCAGGAAGTGTCATAGACTGCTGCAAAGCAATCGCTGCAGCAAGATATTACAATGGTGATCCATGGGATTTCTTTATCAGAAGAACTTCCGTAAAAAAAGCTCTGCCGATATGCTCAATTCTCACCCTTGCAGCAACGGGAAGTGAAATGAATGGCGGTACTGTCATAACTAACGAGCTTACCGGGGAAAAGCTTTCCACCGGAAGTAACAAAATGAAGCCCCGTTTCAGTATTCTTGACCCTGTTTACACTTTTACTGTTCCTTCACATCAGACCGCAGCGGGAGTTGCTGATATCATGAGCCATGTATTTGAACAGTACTTCAGTTATCCTGAAGCTTATCTTCAGGATAGAATGTCAGAAGCCGTGCTGAAGACAGTTATAAAATATGGGCCTGTTGTAATAAAAGAACCGGAAAACTATGAAGCACGGGCAAATATAATGTGGGCAGGAACAATCGGTCTGAACGGACTTCTGGGAATCGGCAAAGACGGTGACTGGGCGACACATCTTATTGAACACGAACTGAGTGCAAAATATGACATCACGCATGGAACAGGTCTTGCGATACTCACGCCTCACTGGATGAGAAGGGTTCTGGACACAGAAAATGCTTCAAAATTTGCTGAATACGGAAGAAATGTCTGGAACATCCTGGACAAAGACGACATGTCGTGTGCTGTTGCGGCAATTGACAGAACTGCCGTTTTCCTCACATCCATCGGAATTCCTTCAAAGCTCTCTGAACTTGGAATTGACGACTCAAAGTTTGAAGAAATGGCTGGATCCGCATTGAAATATTCAAAAATAGGAAGATTTAAGAGCCTTTCAAAAGAAGATATAATCGATATATATAACGCGGCTCTTTAAAGATATTTCTCAATATACCTTTTTGCGCACAGTGACTCAAGTTTCCAGATACTTTTCAGCGGTCCGTTAAAGTCAAAGGAATCAACTGCAAAAACTCCGTGAGAATAAACTGTTACAATATTGAACTCTTTAAAATAGAGCGGTACGGTATGAACTATCCCGCTTTCTCCCCCTCCGACATCTCCTCCAACTATCGGGACACCGAACATCGTTCCGTTTATTCCCTTTATCAATGAATAAACTACTGTGAAAAAAGGATGTGCGTGAAGAACACATGTTGAATTAGTCTCTTTGATTATCTTCAAATGTGCCGGGAGTTCGCTTGACGGATTCAACCCGTTTAGCGCCTTTCCTTCAAGATCGCAGTATGCTATTGAATTTTCGAGGTTTTTAAGATTTGAACCTGTGGTTGAAATATAAAGGATATTATCAAAAACAGTTGAAACATTGCCGAAAACAGTATCAGCAAAACCCATTTGAGAAACTGCTCTGCCTGCTTCAATTACAGCCAGTTCCGACTCTTTTTCTGTCTGAAAAGGTCCCTGCGCAAGATCAGGAATTTTCGAAACATTACCTTGTTCTTTAATTATTTTAAGCACTTCTTTCTTTATTGAAGAGTCACCTGTTAAAGCATATTCAGCAAGAACTTTTGCCTGTTTGAGTTTCGGGTCTATTAAATATGACAATCGTAAACTCTACTTTTTAGCCGATGAAATAAAATGTTCAGCGGCAGTGGCCGCAGTTGCACCGTCACCGACAGCTGTTGCGACCTGATTTACAAGTTTCTGAATCACATCGCCTGCCGCAAAGAACCCTTCAACATTTGTATGCATCCTGTAATCGGCTTTAATGCGTCCGTCTTCAGCAAGTTCAACAAGGTGTCTTACCGGATCCACTTTCGGAATGTATCCGAGGAACACAAATACACCGTCAACATTGACTACCGACCTTTCTCCGGTCTTAACATTCTTCACAACAACTCTTTCAACAAAACTGCTCCCTTCTATCTTTTCAGCAACACTGTCAAGAACAAACTTTATCTTCGGATTGTTTTTCACCTCTTCCTGAATTATCTTTTCAGCCCGGAACTCCTGCCTACGGTGAATTATTGTAACTTCATCAGCAAATTTTGTAAGATAAAGGGCCTCTTTTAATGCACTGT
>JAGOEX010000040.1 GCA_017997475.1 bacterium | reverse complement strand
TACCGGAAAACCGTATGTTGAAAATACCGGTGACAAGAAAATTAAATTCATTCCACCATATCTGATACCTGAAATCTTTAAAATCGGATAATTTTCGTGCTTATATTAAAAAATATCGGATAATTTTATTGCAAAATGTGAAAAATATCGGATAATTTTCTTGTGAGTGTTTTGTTCCGGAGGAAAAAGCCATGAATTTCGAGCGATCTATTGTTGGTGAAATAAAGGAACACCTCAGCAGTGACTTGATACTTCTTATCACCGGTGCCCGTCAGGTTGGAAAGACAACCGCAATGAAGCAGGTAATGAAGCATCTTGAATCAGTTGGAGAGGTTTGTTATTATCTAACTCTTGAAGACATTGAATACAGGGTTCTGCTCAAGGAGTCACCCAAGAATCTGTTCAGGATTCTGCCGCATCCCGGTGAACGGAAAATGTTCGTTTTTATTGATGAAATACAATATCTTGATGATCCGGCATCATTTCTCAAATATCTTTACGATGAGCATAGAGAGAACATAAAATTGATAGTTTCCGGATCTTCATCTTTTTATATTGATAAGAAATTTAAGGATTCTTTAAGCGGAAGAAAAAAGATATTTGAACTGCTGCCTCTCTCTTTCAAGGAATTTCTTATTTTTAAAAATGCATCTGAACTTGTTAATGATCTAAATCATCCGACACCTTTGATAATCGCTGACAAACTCATCCCTTTTGTGATGGAGTTTCTCCTTTATGGCGGATACCCTGCCGTTGTTCTGGCTGATATTTCTGAAAAGAAGGAGATCTTAAGGGAAATTGCATATTCATACATTAAAAAGGATATAGGAGAGGCGGGTTTTGCAAATGATGAACTTTATTACAGAATGCTGAAAATATTTTCTTCGCAAAGTGGTAATCTGCTTAATGTCTCTGAAGTTTCACAGACTCTGAAAACGACAAGAAATTTAATAGAGCACGCATTGTATGTCATGCAGAAATCTTTTCACATAACTCTTATCTCACCTTTTTATTCAAATGTGAGGAAGGAATTGACAAAAATGCCTAAAATTTACATGAACGACACCGGATTGATGAACTTTTTCTTAAATTCGTTCCAGCCGATGGATATCAGAAACGATAAAGGTGCGGTTTTTGAAACTGCTGTGTTAAGAGCATTGCAGATTAATCACTATGCCGATGAAATCAAATACTGGAGAACCGCAGACGGAAAAGAAGTGGATTTTGTTGTCCCTGAGTCAAAGACCGCCTTCGAAGTAAAATATTCCACCGCATCATATAAAGAAAAAAAGTATGAAGCATTCATGAAAGAGTATCCAGATATTTCCTTGAAAGTTATTTCACTTGCCGGATCAAGAAACAAAGAGGAAGCTGATTCTTTCGCTTTGTGGAATTTGTAGTTGAGGTGATATATGAAAAAGTCAGGGATTTACATTCATATTCCGTTTTGTGTGAAAAGGTGCAGTTACTGTGATTTTTATAGCGAAGTGATAAAAGACCGCGAGATCATGAGAATTTACGGTGATAAGGTGATAAGTGAACTGATTGAGCGGTTTCATGAACTTAACGCGACTGAAATTGTCTCGCTTTATGTCGGCGGAGGAACCCCTTCAGTGATGGATGAAGAGTTCTTTTCAGATCTTTTAAACGCTGTCAGTGAGCTAGGTTGCAACATTAAAAAGATGGAGATCACAGTTGAGGTCAATCCTGCTGATATTAGTGATAAATGGCTTAAAAGTTTAAGGAATTCAGGGGTGAACAGAATAAGTGCAGGTGTCCAGTCATTTGATGATAATGTGCTTAAAGAGATGAATAGAAGGGTGAGTGTTGCTCAAATGAAAGAAGCACTTCCACTGATAAATGACAACTTTGACAACATTTCAATTGATTTGATCTATGGCATCGGCAAAGACCGCAATATTACAGAAGAACTTGAAAATGTTTTTAAACTTGTCAACCCCGTCCATGTTTCCGCTTATCAATATACTCCGCCTGAAAAAAAGAATGCTCCAATGTTGATCGATGAAGATGAAACGATGAAGCAGGAAGAAGCAATCGTGGAATTTTTGAAAAACAGAGGAATTGAAAAATATGAGATAAGCAACTATTCAAAAAAAGGGAAAGAATCAGTTCACAACATGCTTTACTGGAATTTTGATTCATGGCTTGGAATTGGTGCAGGGGCGAAATCGTTCATTGAAAATAAAAGAGAACACAGTTTTTATGTTGAAGATCTGGAATCTTTCATAAACGGTGACGGATTAAGCCGGTATTATCCTGACAAAAATGAGCTGATAATGGAATTTCTTCTCATGGGGCTTAGAGTAGTTAGTGGAATAAAACTCAATAAATTCAATGAGATATTTGAAAGATCATTTGAGCAGATGTTTGAAAGAAAAGTGGTTAAAGAACTTGTTGAGGAAGAGTTGATAGTGATTGATAAAAGTGTTATAAGGTGCTATGAGAAAGGACTGAATTTTTTAAATCATGTGCTTCTGAGATTGTTTGAAGGTATTAAGGAATGAACGGTTTAATTGGCGAAATCGACAGAAATTATCAGATCAAGGGCTTTTCAGTCATCGGAGTTGATGAAGCGGGAAGGGGACCTTTATGCGGACCGGTTGTAACTGCCGCGGTCTGTCTTTTCTGCGATATTGAGGGACTGAACGATTCAAAGAAACTCTCAGAAAAAAAGCGGCTTGAACTTCTTCCGCAAATTATAAAAAACAGTGTCTGGGCAGTCTATTCAGTTTCTCCAAAAATCATTGACGAACTTAATATTCTTCATGCGACAATGTTTGGAATGGCTAAGTGCATTGAAAGAGTTAAAAGAAAAGTTGAAGGAAAACAGATAGTTCTGATAGACGGAAACAGAGTGACAGGCAAATTTGATCTTGAAGAAGCAGTTGTCAAAGGAGACTCAAAAAGTGTCAACATTGCCGCCGCATCGATCCTTGCAAAAACGCAGAGAGACAGAATAATGAACCGGCTTGCACTCATTTATCCGGAGTATAAACTCGACCTCCACAAAGGTTATGCAACAAGCGAACATTACGAAATACTTGAAAAGATCGGACCCTGCGAAATATACCGCAAAAGTTTCAAACTCAAAGCAGACATCAGACACGAACAGATGAAACTGTTTTAAATAAATTGACACTTTTTTCATAAAATGCCATATTTCTACCGTTTTTAGTGTAAACGGAGGTTATCATGAATGCAATTACAAATAAAGACGCATACAAGAATATTCTTGATGTAGTAAAGGAGCTTATAAAATCGACTGATATTGATGATATGATAATAAAACTTAACACTTCTGTTCAGAGTTTTATGCCAGGAACAGTTGTTTATGCGGTGTTGTGGGATAAATATGAAGAGGAGTTACAGATATTTCCGACTGATCAGAATGTGGATAAAGATGTTATCAGTTTTTTCAGGTTTATGCTCAAAAATGAGAACTTGAGATTTTCAGGTAAGTTTGAAAATTCTGGACACAAAGAACGACTCAGGTTTTTTAGAGGATATCATCTTTTCTGGGACATGACAAGGCTTGAAAAAGGGATAAGAGGTGCAGTTCTCGGATTGCATACCACAAATGCAGACCTGAAAAAGACAACAAGTATCGCTGAAACCATCCTGCCTCAGTTCTGGAGCATCTTTTCAGAAAGATACAATAAAATGATCGCCGGTAAGGAATCTGAAATGCTTTGGAAAATGAAGGGAGCTCAATCGGAAGCACCTGATGGAAGTCACCTTAACAGCATAGAACTTAACAAGCTTCTTGAAAATCTGCTGGAACTTGCATTGAGAAAAATAAAGCTTAAATGCGGTTGTATCCTTTTGTTAAATGAAAAGACAGGCGAACTGGAGTTTGAGCCCAGAGCTGTAAAAGGAAAGTCGCTTTCCATCCTGCCTGAAAAAATAGCTACTGATGAAAAAAGTCTTGCATCAATAGCAATAAAGACAAACGAACCGTATATCTGCAACGACACAGAGAATGATCCGAACTATTATCCGCTTTTTCAGGGAATAAAATCATCTCTTGTCGTTCCGATAGAGTTTCAGAAAAGATCGATCGGTGTTATTGCGATAGAATCTGAGAATAAGGATGAATTCAGCGAAGAAGATGCTACACTTATAAAAGCGCTTGCAAAAGAAGCCACAATGTTCATAAGGCGTGCACAGCTTTTTGAAGAGACATCAAAAAGAGGTGATGCGATAATGATACTCGGACATTCCGAGGGCTGGAAGGATGTTGAAAAAAGGATAGAGAGAGCGTCCCGTACAGATGCGACAGTCATTCTTCGCGGAGAGAGCGGAACGGGAAAAGAGCTTCTGGCACATGCTATACATTTTAACAGTCCGAGAAAAGACAAACCCTTTATTACGCTTAATTGTGCCGCCATACCTTCAGAATTGCTTGAAAGTGAAATGTTCGGCCATGTCAAAGGTGCTTTCACCGGAGCGTATTACAACAAAACCGGTGAGTTTGAGAAGGCGGAAGGGGGAACGATCTTTCTGGATGAAATAGGTGATCTTCCGATCATGCTTCAGGTAAAACTGTTAAGAACCCTTCAGAGTGGAGAGGTAAGACCTGTCGGAAGCAGCAAGGTTGCAAGAAAGGTTGATGTCAGGGTCATTGCCGCCACAAGCCGTGATCTTGAATCAATGGTCAGTAACGGTGAGTTCAGGATGGATATGTATTACCGGCTTCATGTTGTGCCGATAAAAGTTCCACCGTTAAGGGATTATAAAGATGATATTCCCAACCTTATCGAGAATTTTATCAGGGAAGCCAATGCAAATTTTAAAACTTCTGTAAAAAGGGTTAACAAAAAAGCCCTTTCCGCACTTATGCAGTACGATTATCCGGGCAATGTAAGGCAGCTTAGAAATGTGATAAACCAGGCGGTCATAATGGCTGACGGAGACACTATAAAGCCGGAAGATATCCCGGCAGAGATCTTTTCAGTAAATAATGAGAATTCTGAAGCCGGAGATGTTATTCCTTGTCTTGAGAATGAAACCGGACTCAGAAGTTATCATGCAGAAAAAGAGAAGATGATGGAAAAATTCACAAGAGAGTATTTTTCAGCACTTCTCAGACATTCTGGCGGAAATATGGCTGCAACTGCAAAAACTGCAGGCATATCAAGAGTTGCGCTTTATAAAATATTTAAGAAATTCGGAATATCTGATGTTTAAATGAAATCTTCCCAGGAAGTTTTTCTGGTTTTGAGCATTTTCTTGAGTTTAAGCACTGCCTTTGCTTCTATCTGGCGGATCCTTTCTCTGGTAACACCCATTTCCTTGCCTATTTCCTCAAGCGTATAGGTTTCAGTTTCTCCGATGCCGAACCGCATCCGTATAACTTTTTCCTCTCTGGGCGTGAGACCGTTGAAAAGATCTCTGATTATTTCCGCCATGTTCTGTCTTGCGGTATAATCCTCGGGAGAAAGTGTCTTCGGATCTTCAACAAAATCCTGAAGCTGGCTGTCTTCGTCTTCACCGATCGGAGTTTCAAGTGAGATGGTCTCTCTTGCGCTTCTCCAAACCTTTCTTATCTTTTCTTCCGGAAGGTTCATGTGCTTTGCAACATCCGATATGCTCGGATCAAACCCCTGTTTGTTTGTGAGCTCTTTAATGGTCTTGTTGATCTTATTCATCATTTCGATCATGTGAACAGGTATCCTTATCGTCCTGCCCTGATCAGCAATTGCTCTTGTGATAGATTGACGGATCCACCAGGTGGCATAGGTCGAGAATTTGTATCCGCGGTAATATTCAAATTTGTCAACGGCTTTGATGAGACCGATGTTTCCTTCGCAGATGATGTCTTTGAAATCAAGACCGCGGTTGTTGTATTTCTTTGCGATACTTACAACAAGCCGCAAATTTGCCTGAATAAGCTGATTCTTTGCAAATCTCACAGCTTCTTCCGCATCTCTGAGCGCTTTGGAGTTTTTATTCAGTTCGTCTATGGAAAGAGCCGTTTCAGCTTCAAGTTTCTTGATGCTTCTTTTTGTCTGGTTGATAAGTGCATATTTTTCCGCTATGTGAGAATTTTTCTGGTCAATGAGAGGGAATTTGTCGGGTTTTGCAATGATCTGACCCATCTGTTCAAAAGTCATGTTCATTGTCTGTTCAATGTGGGATATGTTGTTCTGAAGCTGTTTCGCTTTTTCTTCATACTGACGGATCTTTTCGCAAAGAGAGTTGAGATAGATCTTGTTAAGACGCATCTCAAGGATTATACCGATCATTTTTTCCATGATCTTTCTTGCATTTTCCCTGTGTTTCTTTCTTGTTTCCTCTTTAATGGTCGTAGACTCCGCCATTTTAAGGAATTTGGTTCTTTCCCTGTTTGCGATCTTGAGCTGTTCAACTGCGGCATTTGTCATCTCTATGAGGGCAAGGTTTTTATCTGAAATGTTTGTGTCTTTTGTCGTTTCATCATTTTTCTTATCAGGAGATGCCTTTTCCTTTTCCTTTTTATCAGCATTATCTATATCATCATCATCGTCATCGATCGGGGTTTCCTCTTCATCCTCTTCTTCCAGATCGCTCACATCATCATCGATCTCTTCTTCAAGTTCACGCACTATTTCTTTAATATTAAGCTGTTCGTTCATAACTTTGTCAGGAATGCTGACTATTTCTTTGAAAGTAATGAAGAAATCAAGGAGTATTTTTATTATCTCCTTTTCACCGGACTCGATCCTTTTTGCAATTTCAACTTCACCGTCCTTTGTGAGAAGAGGAACAGCTCCAATCGTAAGCATATACATTCTTAAAGGATCTTTCCTTCCCCTCTCATGAGTTGTCGTCCCTTTCTTCATTATGGCGGTAACGGGTTCTACAACTGGAGAATCATCATCAGAAGAGGGCTCGATGGTTATGTCAACATTGAAATCATCAAGGATGTTGAAAAGCATTTCCATATCGTCTACGCCAAAGTCCGAATTCTCCGGGATCATGCCGTCAATATCCTGAATGGAAACATTGCCTTCAGAATTAAGCACCCCTTCGGCAATGTTTTTCAAAGAGACGCTTGGCTTTTTCCCTTCTTTCTGGAACTGTTCGATCTTGCTGGAGATTTTCTCATCCTGTTCATCATCTTTAGTTTTTTTACGCAGAACTCTGGAGTCGGTTTTCCTCGGAACAAGTTCTTTCTTTCTCATAAAAGGGGGTTTTCTCATTTAGCACTCCTCAGATTTATCAGGTTCTTTAATTTCATTGTCTGCAATTATTTCTTTTAATTTTCTGTTTTCAAGCGTAAGCTCCCATTTTTTAGCGTGGCTTTCAGGAGATTCATCTGATTGAAGGATCTTTATCAGTTCATTGTTCTTCTGAAATCTGACATATGAAAGTTCTCTACGGAAAGTTCTTTCAATAAAATTCAACTCCTTTTGTTCAAATTCAGAAGCAATAGTTCCTTCCGGATCGACCCTTAAAGAAATTTCTGCCGGATCCTCTCCTTCAAAATAACATTTAACGATCTGTTCATACACGATAGCCAGATCAGAGGAAAAGAATACATCCTTCACATTTTCAAGCGCAGGAATGAATTCATTGTGAAGAGCAGCCAGAACTGCAAGCCGTTTCAACCTTTCATTAAAGTCTTTTGATGAAAACTCATTTTTTGTCATCAGTCCGTTTTCAGCTTTTTTAAGCTGTCCTGCAATCCTTTTGTCCCTGTCATAGAAGATTTTTATTGAGTTGCCGCTGTTTTTGAGAATATATTGATGGTAAGTCCTTAATTTCCTTTGAGGAATGTTTTTAACGATCTCTCTTATTCTGTCCTCGACCTTTATTTTCTCTTCAAGGTTGTCAAGAGAGTTATAGATCTTAAGCTGTTCATCGATAAGTTCCTGAAAAAGCGGTCTGGACAGTTCTATAAGGTCTCTGACAAGGTTATCTCCATTGTCTTTCCGAAGAAGAGAGTCGGGATCTTCCCCTTCCTGTTTTATAAAAGCTGCGCGGAGATCGATCTTTTCCGGTATCTTGAGTTTGGCAATTCTTCTGGCAGCTTTCCTTCCGGCTTCATCTCCGTCCAGAAAGAGAACCACCGGCTTGTTGAATTTATCAAGTATTTCAAGGTGCGACTCTGTTATTGCAGTTCCGAGCGATGCCACAGCAGTACAGAATCCCCTGCGGTGCATTGCGATTACATCAAAATAACCTTCGCAAAGAACCACAAAAGGAAAACCTTTCAGCCCTTCTCTTACAAAATCTATTCCGAAGATGTTCTCTCCCTTGTTGAAAACGATCGTATCTGGAGAATTGAGATATTTAGGGCCGTTACCTGAAAATATTCTTCCGCCGAAACCGATGACATTCTTGTTGTGAATGATGGGGATGATGATCCTGTTGTAAAAGAAGCTGACCGGTCTGGAGTAGCTGTCGAGTCTTATCAGTCCTGCACGCATCATCGTGTTCATATCGACGCCCCGTTCTTTCATCAACTCAACGAACCGTTCTCCCGAACCGACAAAACCTATTCCGAACTTTTTCCGGATCTCGTTAGTTACAGCCCGCTCTTCAAGATATTTCAACGCTTCAGCATTTTCTTCAAGAAGCTCAATGAATATTTTTGCGGCAACCTTGTTTGCATTGAAAATAGCAGCTCTTTCTTTTTCAAGAGCGCTGTCTATTTCAGGATTTTCCTTTATTAATTCTGGAATATTGAACTCTTCACCGAGTTTCTTTATTGCATCGGAAAATGAATACCCGTCTTTGAGCATAAGAAATGTTATCGCATTTCCGGATACTCCGCAACCGAAACAGTAAAAGAAGTTTTCAACAGTGTTGACATAGAATGAAGGGGTTTTTTCGTTGTGAAAAGGGCAGAGTCCTTTGAATCCTTTTGAAGAGGGTTCCAGCTTCACATACTTCGAGATTATTTTGTCAAGAGGAATGCGCTCGGAAACGAGCCTGTTGACTTCTGAAAATGCCAACTCAGGAAAACCCCAAAAAATTTCTTGCGCAATGATACATAAAGATGGCTATAAATCAAACTTTTATTTAAATATAATGATGTTGATTTTTCCATTTGATTCGGGATAATGCCGTAAGAATGTTCCGGGAGATGTTATGGTTTTCAGCAGTCCGGTTTTTTTATACATTTTTTTTCCGCTTGTATGGCTGGTTCATTCGGTCATTCCTCAAAAAACGAAAAACGGTTTTTTAATGCTTGCAAGCATCTGCTTTTACTTTTACGGGGAAGGATTTTTTCTTGTTTTAATGATCTTTACGATATCGGTGACTTTCTTTGCCTCGCTTTTAATTACAAAACACCCTAAAACAGCTTTCTGGACGGCATTTGCAGGGATCGTGATAAACCTGAGCGTTCTTGCTGTATTCAAATATGCGAACTTCTTTACTGTCCAGATAAATCATCTGATCTCCGGCTTCAGTATCAGGATCCCTGAGGTCCGGCTTCATCTCCCGGTGGGCATCTCGTTCTTTACTTTCCAGGCGGTATCCTGCATAGTTGATATATATCGAAATCCGGACGCCGAAAAGCCCCGTTTCATTGATACGGCTCTTTATATTTCCTTCTTTCCGCAACTTATCGCAGGTCCGATACTGAGATATAACAATTTCATTCCTCAGCTTAAAAACAGGATGGTGCATTACAGATCACTGTTGTACGGTATTAAAAGGTTCATTTACGGTCTGGCGAAAAAAGTCCTTATTGCTAATACTTTAGCTGTTCCTGTGGATAAAATATTTATTGCTGATCCTGGGTCGTTGGATGTTCTGACAGCATGGACAGGAGCATTTCTCTTTACACTGCAGATATATTTTGATTTTTCGGGATACTCCGATATGGCGATCGGACTTGGCAGAATGTTCGGGCTTAAGATCCCGGAAAACTTCAATTATCCGCTTATCTCAAGGTCAATAACTGAGTTCTGGAGAAGGTGGCATATTTCGCTTTCCACATGGTTCAGGGATTATCTTTACATTCCGATGGGCGGTAACAGAAAAGGGGTGTTCAGAATGTATCTGGCACTATGGACAGTTTTTTTTGTATGCGGACTCTGGCACGGTGCATCTTGGAATTTTGTGTTGTTCGGGCTTTTCCACGGATCGGCCATGATTCTGGAAAAAGGAGGAAGGTCGATAGGACTGGCACTGCCGGAGTTTATGAAAAGACCCGTCACTTTCTTTGTTGTAATGCTTATTTTTGTTGTGTTCAGGTCTGATTCTTTTTCTCATTTTTTGTCATTTGCCGAAGCAATGTTCAACCCTTCAGGATTTAATTTTCCGTTGTATGTAACTGAGATGAGAACAATGGCCGCCTGGACTGCAGGGATGCTGTTTATGTTTCCGCTGTACCGGATCTTTGAAAAAAAGTTGCGGAAAAATTCGTATGCAAACTATTTTGAAACAGTTTTTCTGGCAGTTATTTTTGCTCTTTCGATCTCACACAGTTCAATGATGTTTGCAGATCCTTTCATTTATTTCAGGTTCTGACATGAAAATAAAAAGAGTTGACAGGATCTTATCATTTAAAGGATTTTTAATATTCATGGCAATTTTTGTGATATATCTCCTTCTTTCTGAAACGGCTCTTCATGTTTTTGATACCAGAGATGTCCTGAATGATTTTGAATATTATGCTTCAAAAACCTTTGCTGAAGAACAATGGAGTGATGCTGAAAAATTCAGGCGTGACATTATCAGCATAGGTCAGAGAGGAGTTCTGATAAGAGACAGCATAGTGTACATCTATAAACCGGCAGAAAGCGAAACGGTTAATTTCAATTCTCTAGGTTTCAGGGGAAAAGAAGTTGAACCGAGGATCGAAGGTGAGATCAGAATAGCTGTTTTCGGTGCGTCAAGGATCTGGGGTAACTATCTCCCTGACGACAAAACGATCCCTGCTCTGATTGAAAAAAACATGAGCGGAAGTTTTCCAAACCGCAAGATCACTGTTTTCAATCTGGGAATTGAAGGAAGTGACCTTCAAAGGAGTGTTGAAACGGCAAAGATGTTTCAGAAGGTGCTTGATCTTGACATAGCTGTTTTCTACTACGGTTTTTCGGATATGAACTATGCATATCTGCACGGCAACATAGACTGGATCCCGTTTAATTCCGACAGCCCTATGGATGAGGAAACTTTTAAGCGGCTTGTCGGTATCATGTTTCCGAAAGGATGGCTGCAGAACAGAAAGATATATAATCTGATCATTCATTCAGCAAAAGGGGAGTTGGCCGGCACATTGCTGGGAGAGAGTCGGGAATATGTCGATATTCCGGATCTGCAGAAAAAAACTGCGGAAGAGTTTCACAACATATTTTTTAACAGAATAGAAAATGCTGCGCAGCATTTAAAAGATAAGGGCGTTGAAACAATTCTTATACTTCCTCCTGTTCCTCAGACCAAAGAACCGCTAAGCGATCTGGAAAAAGAAATGACGCTTTATTATGAAGCCATTCTCCCGGGATATGACAGATATATTAAAAAGTGTACAGTGAATGTTCAAAAGATAATGAATGAGAAAAAGAAGAGCTTTCTTTTTGTTGATCAGTCCGATATTTTTGACGGCGATCATGAGACAGTTTTTTTTGACGGCATGCATTTAACACCGGATGCCTCGACAGCAACGGCCGCTGAAATTTCTGAAATTCTTGTCAGGTTTTTGGGCCAAAACATGGTCAGAGATTAAAAAAAAACCTTTAAGTAGCTAAAAATATTAAGGTTGAATCAATTTGCAAACAAGATGTTATACCGCCAGTAACTATTTGAAATTGCTGATAAAAATGCTCGCCATGTCTGCCAAACCCTTTGCTGGCTTGGCTAAGGTTGAAAAAAAAGTTAAAAAAAACATCAAAAAGAGTTGACATTGCTTTTCAGTATCATAGAATAAGCGAGTCCCTTTTATGAACTTTTGAGAAAAGGAGTTTCGAATGGCAAAAAAGAAAAATTCACTCGTTGCAACAACAAAAACAAACTTCATCAAGACATTGAAGGAAAATGTTGCCGCAACACTTACCAATGACCAGGCAAAAGAGATCTACAATGTGTTCACATCAATTCTTAAGGACACAATTGCAGCAGAAAGAAAGATCAACCTTAACGGCGTTGGAACTTTTAAAGTTAACAACAGAAAAGCTCGCAAAGGTATCAATCCGAAAACTCGCCAGGCAATCAAGATCCCCGCTTCAAAGACAGTTGGATTCAAGCCGGCACCTTCTTTCAAGAAAGAACTGTAATAGTTATTTCCTGAAAATTTTTCAGACCCTTCCTCCGGGAAGGGTTTTTTTTTGCCTGTTGATGATGTTCAGTATTTTCTGAAAGATTTGCGGTATAGACGGGCTGGAGCTTTTTTGATATGCTGCTGTTCGATGACAGGTTCAGTTGCAACAAACGGATGATCGCTCACGACGGGGATCTTTCTGCCGATAAGTTTCTGAATATCTTTGAGCAGCATCCTCTCTTCAATGTCGCAGAATGATATCGCAATACCGCCTGCACCGGCTCTTCCTGTTCTTCCTATACGGTGGACATAGGTTTCAGGAATGTTCGGAAGGTCATAGTTCACAACAAGAGAAAGCTCTTCGATATCAATTCCCCGCGCGGCAATGTCAGTTGCGACAAGAACTCTTATCTTTCCCTGCTTGAAATCGTTAAGCGCTTTCTGTCTTATATTCTGAGTTTTGTTGCCATGTATTGCACTGGCCGGAATATTATACTGTTTCAGTTCTTTAACAACTCGGTCTGCACCGTGTTTTGTGCGGGTAAAGACAAGAGCCGATGTAACTTCAGCGTTTTTTAAAATGTGTGCAAGAAGAGGCCTTTTATTTATCTTGTCCACATAATAGACCGACTGCTCTATTATTTCAACGGTTGTCGCCTGAGGCGTTACTTCAACTTTTACCGGATCTTTCAACATTTTTTCCGCAAGTCGCAGAATTTCAGGAGGCATTGTTGCCGAGAAACAGACAGACTGTCTTTTTTCAGGAATTTCGTGAATGATCCTTTTTATGTCATGGATAAAACCCATGTCAAGCATACGGTCGGCTTCATCAAGAACAAATATCTGTAAGTGTTTCAGGTCTATAAAACCCTGATTGATGAGGTCAAGAAGTCTTCCCGGGGTTGCAATTAGAACATCGACGCCTCTCTCCAGTGCTCTGGTCTGAGGAAGTTGACCTACACCGCCAAATACCACTGCATTCCTGATTCCGGTGTGACGACCGTAAGCAGAAAAGCTTTCCCCGATCTGAACAGCAAGTTCACGGGTCGGAGTGCAGATGAGCGTTTTTATCACTCTGCGGTTGTTATGCTTGCTCTGTGAGTGGAGTATCTGTAATATGGGAATTGCAAAAGCGGCGGTTTTACCAGTGCCGGTCTGGGCTATTCCGAAAATGTCCTTTCCTTCAAGCATTAAGGGAATGGCTTCGGCCTGTATCGGTGTAGGAGTGGTGTATCCTTCATCGGAAAGGGCTTTTTTTATCTGCGGAATTAAATTTAAGCTGTCAAATGAGATCAGAGTCATCAAGCTCTCCAAACGGAAATTAATAATAATGTTTCGGTATTTTGCGGAGCAGACCAAATACGCACCGCTATGTATCACACTAATTTAGAAAAATCAATCTTAATCTTGTCAAGGATCAGTTTTTGACTAAATTCAGCAAAGAGATTTTTACCGGTGATCGTTTTGAAAAGGTTTAAAAGGGTTTACATCGAAATTACAAATGTCTGCAATATGGATTGTTCTTTCTGTCCAAAGACCAATAGATTGAAAGAGTTCATGAATGAAGAGAAGTTTGTCCATATTCTTGATCAAATTCAGAGATATACAGAACATATCTATTTCCACATTATGGGGGAGCCGCTTCTCCATTCTGATCTGGCACGGTTCCTTGATCTATCAGATGAAAAAGGGTTCAAAGTTAATCTGACGACAAACGGGACTCTCATTGATAAATTGGCAGATATGCTTATTTCAAAGCCGGCATTGCGGCTTGTGAGCATTTCTCTGCACAGTTTTGAAGGAGATAAGCCGGCTCTTGACAGTTATCTTGATGCGATATTTGAGTTTGTTTTAAAAGCTCAGGAAAAAAATATTCTCTGCGGACTTCGACTCTGGAACATCAAAGATTCAGTTAAAAATGGTGAAAACAGGCATATCATTAACAGGATTGAGAAAGAATTCAACACTCTATCTGTTCAATCAGAAACGGATTCAAGAGGTATTGAAGTTTCTAAAGGGGTCTATCTCAATTTTGCAAAACAGTTTGACTGGCCGGGACTTGAAAAAGATCGCATAAGCGAAAAAGGATTCTGCCACGGGCTTCGGGATCAGATCGGAATTCTTGTAGATGGAACGGTTGTGCCGTGCTGTCTTGACTCAGAAGGGAGCATCGCTTTAGGTAATATCAATTCAGAAAATTTTGCAGACATAATCGCAAGTCAAAGGGCAACAGCTATTTACGAAGGTTTCAGTTCCCGAACTGCAGTTGAAGATCTTTGCAGAAAGTGCGGTTACCGGACAAGATTTGACACTAAACTTTCTGATCAAACACCTTTCCTGTCATAAATCCCTTTCAGCAGCGGCTCGATCATTTTCGTTTTTGACATGAAAAGAAGCGATGCCCCGATGCATAAAGATCCATTTATAAATAGTGTTGCAGGTGTTCCTATTTTCTGAGCGACTGAGCCGGCAAGCAGATTCCCGAAAGGAAGAAGTCCCATGAATGATAGTGTATAAATGCTCATCACTCTCCCTCTCATATTTTCATCAACGATACTCTGGATGACTGTATTTGATGAAGCCATTGTGGTCATCATGCCGAATCCGCCTGTCACAAGCAGGATCAAAGAGAGTTCGACACTTCTTGACATTGAAAAGCCGATCATTCCAAGACCGAAAATCAACGGAGCTATTGCAAGGTTTTTAAAAAGTCCGTGGGCGTTCTTTTTCGATGCGAGATACAGTGCTCCGGTCAGTGCTCCGACTCCGGCTCCTCCCATCAGAATTCCGAAAGTCTGTGAAGTTCCGTGAAGAACATCGCGTGCCATTACAGGAAGAAGAACGGTGTAAGGCATTCCGAAAATGCTAACAAAAGCGACCATCAGGAGTATTGCTTTTATCGGAACTGATCTGAATGCATAAATAAATCCGTCACGGATGTCATTTATTGCACTCTTGCTGGTTCCGGTATGTTCCAGAGGTTTTACTTTTATCATAAGCAGAGCAGCTATGACCATGATATAGCTCAATCCGTTGATGAGGAAACAGATTCCTTCATTTGCGACGGCAATTATGACTCCGGCAAGTGGCGGTCCGACAAGGCGGGAAGCATGAAAAGTGGTAGAATTAAGGGCGATTGCATTGCCGATATCATCTTTTCTGTCAACTATCTGAACAACGAAAGCATGTCTTGCCGGTGCATCGAAAGCCATGATTATGCCCTGGATCAAGCTAAGGATTATAATGGTTGTAACGCCTGCAATATCAAGCAGAACAAGTGCGGCAAGAACAAGTGCCTGCGCCATGAAAAGGGACTGAGTGATTATCAGTATCTTATACCGGTCATATCTGTCAGCGGCTATTCCGGCAATTGGAGAAAGGATAAATGACGGGATCTGTGCAGAAAATCCTACAATACCCAGAAGAAAAGCTGAATTTGTGAGACGGTACACCAGCCACCCGAGAGCGACCTGCTGCATCCATGAACCGACCTGGGAAGTGATCTGCCCGAAAAAATAGATCTTATAGTTTTTATAGCTTAAAGCCCTGAAAATGTTTCTGATACCGCTAAAAGACATAGTTTTCTCCAAAAATCTTAAAAAAGTAATATCAGAAAAATTAATAAAAGCAAATAGAAACTACTAAAAAATTTGCATAATCCGCCGTCAATCTGTAAATTGTTTTGAAGGCGGATTTTTTTGATGGAGGAAAAGCTTATGTTTTTCGGCAGGTTAAGTGAGCTCAAAAAATTAGAGAAAAATTTCCAGTCAAAGAAAAGTGAGCTTGTTGTCATATATGGAAGACGGCGTGTCGGGAAAAGTACATTGATAAAACAATTTCTGAAAGACAAGTCATGCCATTTCATTTTTGAAGGTATTGAAGGAAGTAGTTCGGCTAAACAAATGGAGTATTTCAAAGACAGAATGGCTGAATTTACAAGAGATTCTCTTCTGGAAGACATGAAATTTTCCGGCTGGGAAAAAGTTTTCAAATATTTCACAGAAAAAATGGTTTCCCGTAAAAATAATAAAGAAAAAATGGTTGTTTTCTTTGACGAGATACAATGGATGGCTTCAGGAAGAAAGCAGTTGATAAGTATAATAAAGTATTTCTGGGATAATCACTGGAAAGATCAGAATGTCATGCTGATCTTATGCGGGTCAATTGCTTCATTTATGGTTGATAAAGTTATAAATTCAACTGCATTATACGGCAGAGTTACAGAAGAAATGCTGATAAAAGGGTTGAATCCCGACGAAATAGCCTCATTTTTTAAAGGAAAAAGAGATAAGTATGAAATTCTGAACTATCAGCTTATCTTCGGCGGAGTTCCAAAATATTTTGAAGAGATTGACATATCCGCTTCATTTTATAAAAATATTAACCGTCTCTGCTTTTCTCCAAACAGTTTAATGCTTAATGAAGTCGAGAAAATATTTTACAAACAATATTCTAAAGCTGAAACATATCTTGATGTTGTCAATTTATTAAAGAACGGAGCTTTTTCATTTAAGGAAATTACTGAGAAAATTGCGAAAAAAAGTGGAGGCAGTCTTAAAAAAGTTCTTTTACAACTTGAAAAAGCTGAACTTATTGAATCATTTGTCCCTTTTGAGCAGGGGTGGAACACAAAATTCAGGAAATACCGTCTTGCAGATGAGTTTTTGAGGTTTTATTTCAAGTATATGGAACCGAATATGACAGCAATACAAAATCAGAAAAACACAACTAAACTTTTTGAAAAGATTTCTGCCGACAGTCTTGATAAATGGTTCGGCTTTGCTTTTGAAAGATTCTGTTTGAAACATTCGTGGTATCTTGCTGAAATAATGGGTTTTGCAGATGAAACTCTGTATGCATCGCCATATTTTGGAAAGAATGATTCCAAATTTCAAATTGATCTGCTTTATAAAAGAGCGGACAAAGTTATCACAGTTTGCGAAATAAAGCATTACACCGGCAAAATAACTACAAAGATCATCCCTGAAGTTGAAAAAAAGTGCGCACTCTTAAAAATTCCGAATGGATACACACTCGAAAAAGCACTGATCAGTCTTTACGGACCAGATGAAGCCCTTAAAGACAGCGAATATTTCAGTCATTTCGTAACACTTGAAGATATTTTCAGACAGAAAAGGAGCTGAAAGATTCCTGTATAAGTGAAACTTTTGCCAAAAACACAAAAAGATTCTTGTATAAGTGAAACTTTTTAGTAAAATGTGAAAAGATTCTTGTATGAGTGAAACTTTTGGAGGTGTTCATGTTTGAGAGAGAACAATATTTAAAAAAAATAGAACCTTTTATGGAAAAGCCGATCATAAAGGTTGTCTCGGGCTTGAGAAGGTGCGGTAAAAGCACTTTTTTAAAGATGTTGATCAACCGGATAATCCGGAACGGAGCTGCGGAAAAGA
>JAGOEX010000039.1 GCA_017997475.1 bacterium | reverse complement strand
AATATATCGCAAGAAAGAAAACAGAAACAAACCCCAAAACAGCATAAATAATTTGAACTTGCACAACATCCACAAAAACAAGGAAACCATTAATCATCGCAAAAAAGACGACCAGAATAACAAAAATCTTAAATATATAACCATGTGGCATGCTTTCTTTGTTTAGAGTTGTATATCCTGAAAGTATTTTACCTATATTCTTGGGCATAAGAAAAAAATCAGCGTCTGAATTTAATTTCTCACCCCAATGATCAACTTCAGGTGCTTCCTGTGGTGTTTCATTTGAATCCCTTTCACTGTAAGAAAAGAAAGATTGATGATTATAGCTGAATTCATCGGAAACGCCATCAACTCCTCGACCTTCATTTGCATAATTTTCCCTTAGATTTCTAATAATTTCATCATATCCACGCCTTTTATCGACATCAGATAACACATCATAAGCTTCCTGAATCTCAATAAACTTTAAATTATATGTATTGTCTCCTTGATTTTTGTCTGGATGATACTTAACAGCATTAATCCGATAGGCCTTTTTAATTTGATCAATTGTAGCAGAAACAGGCACCCGTAAAATTCCATAATAGTCTTTCATCTCCAAAACCTCATAAGTCAAAATATTCCAGGAGTAGTTTTTACGGTTTATTGTTTTTCATGCATGCTTTTTCGGCCTCTTTCGCATCTTTTTCTGTTACATTTTTTGGATTCGGCACTTTTTTCATAATCCAGTGCAATAAACATTTGCAAGTATTATAACTTGAATCTTTAGTACACTCTTTTATTATGCCTTCTTGTATTGGTTTTGTCCATCCTTTAGGATATAGATGAGCACAAGCTTTGTTGGCATTAATGAAATCATTTTCTACAACATTTTTTGGATTTGGAACTTTTTTAATTATCCATTCTAATTCACAAATGCAGTATTTATAATCAGCACCATCTAAACAATCATTCATGAGGAAATCTTTTTGGGATTTTGTCCACCCATCAGGATACAAATGAGCGCAAAATTCTGTCATTTCCTTAATATTATCGAAAGTCACTTTGCCGGGACTCGGTACTTTTTTCATAATCCATTCCAACCCGCATTTACAATATTCATTGCTGGCATCTGTTAAACATTCTTCAAGGAAAACGTCCTGTTGATTTTTAGTCCATTTTGCAGACAAATTATTAAAAGCGATTAGAATAATCAATACAAATAAGATTTTTTTCATATTTCCCTCTTTTTTTTATAAACATGCTAAGAACCACTTTTAAACTGTTTGATAATAAATAAATTTCTAAAAAAAAGCAACGATGATTATTTTTAAAGCATCATGCCGAGAATCCTCTCGTCGGTTCGACTTGAATCATGGGGCTGGATCTCCGTATTCACATACAACTATGATACAAAAATGTTATTAAGTTGCTAAATTCAATGACTTTTATCTTTGATTTCGTCCAACTTAATAATTTGCATGATATTTCTTGCAAATTTAATTCAAGTTAAATATATTGGCTTGGCATATAGAATATCAGATGTATCTGTTATAATTAGGAGGGCGCAATGACAAAAATCGTGGAAGATGTTCGGACAGGGTTTGTTAATGAGATAAAAAGGATTATTGAGGAAGCACGACTTAATGCTGTCAAATCGGTCGATTTCCACAGAGTTTTGATGTATTGGAATATCGGTAGATCAATAATAGAAGAAGAACAGCAGGGGAAAGATCGTGCTGAATATGGAAAATATTTAATAAAGAACCTTTCAAAAAAACTGGAACCGGAATACGGGACTGGGTTTTCATCAAGACAATTATATCTAAGTTGCCAATTATTCAGGAGATTTCCAATTGTGAACGCATTGCGTTCACAATTGAACTGGACACAATATCGTCTGTTGATCAGGATGGAAGATGGCGATAAAAGAGAATATTATATCGCTGAAACGATCAAAAACAGTTGGAATTCCCGTCAACTTGAAAGACAGATAAACAGTCACTTATATGAAAGACTTCTCTTGAGTAATGACAAAGAAAGAGTTCTGGCAGTGGCAAATGGCGAACAGCAGCCGGAAAAAGCGACTGAAATCATAAAAGATCCCATTTATCTTGAATTTCTGGGACTGAAAAGAGAATCGTCCTATTATGAAAAAGATGTTGAAAGGGCAATAATCACGAATATGCAGGAGTTTCTTCTTGAGCTCGGGAACGGTTTTTCATTTGTTGCAAGACAGAAAAGAATTCATCTTGATGGTGATGATTTTTTTATTGATCTGGTATTTTATAACCGGCTGCTGCGATGTTTTGTTATTCTTGAACTCAAAACACATAAACTGACTCATCAGGATTTGGGACAACTTCAGATGTATGTGAATTATTATGACCGAACTCAGAAGCTGCCTGATGAAAATCCGACGATAGGCATTCTTCTTTCTGCTGGAAAAAATGATGCAGTAGTGAGATACACTCTGCCGGAAAATAACAGAACAATTCTTGCAAGTCAGTACGATCTTTATCTCCCGAGCGAAGAATCACTGAAAAACGAAATGACCAAAACACTGAAAAACCGTAAAAGGACAATAAAAAACTCCACTAGATCTAATCCTATTTGATATACAAACAATATTCTTGTAATTTCTCTTATGTTATTGTATAAAACCGAGCGTTTTTGTTTGTTGAGATTGAAATTTTTTCGGCCTTGTGGGAATTTGAATGAAAAACATCAGGAATATCAGGAACTTCTCGATTATTGCCCATATCGACCACGGAAAGAGCACTCTTTCCGACCGTCTCCTCGAAATGACAGGAAGCTTAACAGAAAGGGAAAAAAAGGAACAGTTCCTTGACGATATGGAACTTGAAAAGGAACGGGGAATAACCATTAAAGCGAGGGCGGTCACTGTTCTTCACACATATCAGGGGGAAGTTTATGAGCTTAATTTCATTGACACTCCCGGACATGTCGACTTTTCTTACGAGGTGAGCAGAGCGCTTACAAGCTGCGAGGGAGCTCTTCTTGTCGTTGATGCGACTCAGGGTGTCGAAGCCCAGACGCTTGCAAATGTCTACATGGCGATAGATAACAACCTGGAAATAATTCCTGTTATAAACAAGATCGACCTTCCGAGTGCAGATCCTGAAAAAGCAAAGAACGAGATCATCGAAATAATCGGAATAGATGCAACCGATGCACTCGAAGTTTCTGCCAAAACGGGATTCGGAGTCAGGGAGCTTCTTGACAAAATAGTGACCGATATACCATGCCCCAAAACAGATCCGGCAATGAAAACAAGGGCTTTGATATTCGACAGCTGGTTTGATGCCTATGTCGGTGTGAGAATGCTTGTGAGAATGTTCGACGGATGCATAAAGAACGGCGACATGATATATCTGATGCACTCGAACATGGAATATGAAGTGATCGAAATACTCAGATATACTCCTCATCCTGTCAAAGTGAACGAACTCAATGCCGGTGAAGTAGGGGTCATAGCGGCAGGGATAAAAACTATTCACGATGTCAATATCGGCGAAACAATAACTCTGAAGAACGATATCTCTCCTTTGCCGCTTCCCGGTTTCAAACCGATGAAACAGATGGTGTTCTGCGGAATATTCCCTGTAGAGACATCAAAATATGAAGAACTCAAAAAAGCTGTGGAAAAACTGGCACTTAACGATTCAAGCTTTTCTCACGAACCCGAAAATTCAAGTGCTCTCGGTTTCGGTTTCAGATGCGGATTTCTGGGGATGCTGCACCTTGAAATTGTTAAGGAACGGCTTGAGCGGGAATTTGATCTTGAACTCATCACAACAGCTCCGAGCGTTTCATATAAAGTCATTCTCAACAGCGGTGAAGAGGTTTTTGTTGAAAACCCTGACAAGCTTCCTAAACAGCAGTTGATTGACCACATTCAGGAGCCATTTGTCAAAGCTTCAGTATTCACTCCGGCTGAATTCATCGGCGGATTGGTCAAACTGTGTCTTGATAAACGCGGACGGCAGAAAAATCTTACTTATCAGACAACTGACAGGGTAATACTTGAATATGAAATACCTCTAAGCGAGATCGTTTATGATTTTTATGACAAACTTAAATCCATCTCAAGAGGTTTTGCGTCACTCGACTATGAACTTCTTGACTATGAACGGTCAAATCTTGTTAAAATGGATATTCTTATAAATGGCGATCCGGTTGATGCTCTTTCTGTCATAGTTCACAAGGAAAAGTCTTATTACATGGGCAGATCGCTCGTTGCTAAAATGAGAAAAGTGATCCCCAGACAGATGTATGATGTCGCGATTCAGGCGGCGGTCGGGTCGAACATAATCTCAAGAGAGACAGTCAAAGCATATAGAAAAGATGTAACCGCCAAATGCTACGGCGGTGATGTTTCAAGAAAGAGAAAGCTTCTCGAAAAGCAGAAGGAAGGAAAAAAGAAAATGAAACAGCTTGGAAATGTGGAAATACCTCAGGAAGCATTTCTGGCAGTACTTGATGCTAACGAAGAATGAAAATTTGTTACGGAGAGAACCCGAAATGACAGTACATCTTGTTACAGGAACCCAGTGGGGTGATGAAGGGAAAGGTAAAATAGTTGATATTCTTACCGAAAAGGTCGACATTGTCTGCAGATACCAGGGCGGCAACAATGCAGGACATACGATAGTTGTTGACGGTGTCAAATATGATCTGCATGCGATACCTTCCGGAATACTCAGAGAAAAAGTGATAAGTTTTATCGGAAGCGGCGTAGTCCTTGACCCGAAACAGTTCATTGAGGAATCGGAAAAACTCGCAAGTAAAGGGATAGATGTTTCACCTTCGAAACTTCTCATTTCCCCAAAAACGGCAATAATCATGGAATATCATAAAATTCTTGATAAATGCAGAGAGGAAGCCAAAAAAGACAACAAAATAGGAACAACTGGAAGGGGTATCGGCCCTGCATACGAAGACAAAATATCAAGGATCGGCATCAGAGCGATTGACCTTCTTGACAAAGACCATCTCCGCAGAAAGATAAAAGCGGCGTTGAAAGAGAAAAATGCACTGTTTACAGACCTTTACAAGAAGGATCCTTTTGATTCAGAAGAACTTACCCTAACTTATTCTGAACTCGGCTTGAAGCTCAAACCCTACATTCAGGAACCCGATTTCAGTTTTGCAGGGTTCTCAAAAGAGAGGAAAATACTCATGGAGGGTGCTCAGGGAGCACTGCTTGACATAGATCACGGAACATATCCGTTCGTAACTTCTTCAAACACCGTTTCAGGTTATTTCGGTGTCGGCTGCGGAATTCCGGTCGACAGGATCTCTGACAACATAGGACTTGTAAAAGCGTACACAACGAGAGTGGGGGCAGGACCATTTCCGACTGAAGATCACGGACCTGACGGTGATGAGCTCAGAAAAACAGGTTTCGAGTTCGGAACGACCACAGGAAGACCGAGAAGATGCGGTTGGCTTGACATGGTTGCCCTTAAATATATCTTTGACATGAGTGGATTTACATCGATAGCACTTACAAAAATTGATGTTCTCAACAACTTTGAGAAGATAAAAATTGCGACAGGATACAACTGCAAAGGCCGCAAATTAAACGGCTTTCCTGCTTCGATAGAAATGCTCGAAAACATCGAGCCGGTTTATATCGAAGTTGAGGGATGGAAAGAGGATATTTCCAAAATAAGAAAATATGAAGAACTTCCTGAAAAGACCAGAAAATATGTGGAACTTATTGAGACAATGCTCGGTGTTCCCGTCTCAATAGTTTCCGTCGGGCCTGGAAGGGAGGAGACGATAATCAGAAAAGAGTTTATTCAACTTATGAAGTGACGGAGAGTTATTATGTCTTACAGACCTGAATTGGTCGAAAATATAAAAAAAGCTGTCGAGCGGATAAAAGCCGGACAAATGGTTATAATGGTCGATGATGAAGATCGTGAAAATGAAGGAGACCTCGTAATAGCCGCTCAGTTTGCAAATGCTGAAAACATAAATTTCATGGCAAAAAACGGTCGCGGACTTATATGTCTTGCTCTTGAGAACAGCATTGCTGACCAGCTTGATCTTCCTCCGATGGTCGTTGACAACCAGTCGAGGTTCGGAACGGCATTCACTGTTTCAATAGAGGCAAAGTGCGGAGTGACCACAGGAATTTCAGCCGCAGACAGGGCTACAACGATCATGGCCGCTGTAAAGGAAGGAGCGGTTCCAACGGACCTTGCAAGGCCTGGTCATGTTTTTCCGCTTAGAGCAAAGGATGGCGGAGTTCTTGTAAGAACCGGTCAGACAGAGGGCTCGGTTGATCTTACAAGGATCGCCGGACTGAAACCTGCCGCTGTAATATGTGAAATAATGAATGATAACGGCACAATGGCAAGGATGCCCGAACTCAGGGAATTTTCAGCTAAATACGATATACCTATCATAACCATTGAAGATATTATTGCATACCGTCTTATGACAGAGTCACTTGTTGAACAAATGGCTGATGCTGTTCTTCCCACAAAATGGGGCGGCGATTTCAACATAAAGGTTTTTAAAAGCATGGTTGACGGACTTGAGCATGTTGCATTGATAAAAGGGGATATCACTACCGCTGAACCTGTCCTTGTGCGGGTTCATTCGGAATGTCTGACAGGAGATGCACTCGGAAGTGTCAGGTGTGACTGCGGATATCAGCTTCAGAATGCCATGGAGATAATTGACAGGGAAGGACGGGGAGTGATCCTTTATCTCAGACAGGAGGGCAGGGGAATAGGGCTTGGCAACAAAATAAAAGCATATCATCTTCAGGATAACGGCATGGACACAGTTGAAGCCAACATCGCTCTTGGATTTCCCGCCGATATGAGAGATTACGGCATAGGCGCCCAGATACTTAAAGAGATAGGGGTGAAAAGGATAAAGCTTCTGACGAACAACCCGAAAAAGATGGTAAGTCTTGCCGGTTACGGTCTTGAAATAACAGACCAGATACCAAATATTTGCGGAGTTCAGGAGAAAAATATAAAATACCTCATGGCCAAGCAAAATAAAATGGGCCACAAAATATTTTCCAAGGGAGATGAACATGAAGACTAAGACCTTTCAAGGAGAACTTACAGCAAAAGGAAAGAAGTTCGGGATAGTGGTTTCCCGCTTCAACAGTTTTGTCAGCGAAGCGCTTTTGAACGGAGCAATTGACTGTCTGGAAAGACACGGAGCTGAAAATGCGGAGATAATAAAAGTTCCTGGAGCTTTTGAGATCCCTTTTGCAGCAAGGAAAGCGGCTTTGACAAAAAAGTATGACGCGATCATCTGTATCGGTGCGATAATAAGGGGCAGTACTCCTCATTTCGAATATATCGCTGCTGAAACAGTAAAAGGAATAGCTCATGTCTCACTTGAAACCGGCGTTTATATCAGCTTCGGTGTTCTTACGGTAGACACAATAGAGCAGGCAGTTGAAAGGGCCGGAACAAAAGCGGGCAACAAAGGGTTTGACGCGGCACTTGCAGCAATAGAAATGTTAAATGTAACTGATAAAATTTGAGAATTAATCATGGGACTTAGAAGACGATCCAGAGAAAAGACACTCCAAATCCTTTACAGTATGGAATTCAATAGGAAGAACTCCGTGGAAGAAGCAGTTGGGATATATCTTAAGTATTTCAATATAAATTCCTCGAAAAACTGTGACAATGAAACTCCTGAAGAGGAGAATGTTTTCATAGTTTATCTTCTTAACACAGTAAGCAGAAATCTTTCTGAAATAGAACGGCTCATCGAAGAGGCCGCTACGAACTGGCGTATTGAAAGGATCGCCCTCATAGAAAGGAATATTCTGAGAATGTCTGTTGCTGAACTGATAGACGAAACGAACGGCGTGCCATTTAAGGCCACGATAAATGAAGCTATTGACATCGCAAAAAAGTTCGGCAGCAAGGAATCAAGTTCCTTTGTTAATGGCATCATTAACAAAGTAGCTGATATTATTGACATAAAGAGCAAAAAACTATGAAGTTTGTTAGAAGGATCGTACCGTTTACGACAATGATCCTTACTGATGCCGGAAATTTCATCTCTATTATTGAGCAATCTTTAAAATGGTGTTCAAGCGATTCGTTCAATCCTCAGGGAAAAGTTTATGTCATTGATTGCGACACGGAAAAAACGGCCGTTGTAAACTGCGGCGGAGTGAGCTACTCAGAGCCGTCAGAGAATTTTTCTCTCTTTAAATTCATCTGGACGGTAAAGCCGTCCATAACCATTGATTTCTGCAATACAAACGAATCAAAACTTCTTATGATGCTATCAAGATCAGGAAGAACTATAGCATCTAAGAGTTTGTTTTCATTCTTTTTTTCGAGCACTTCATATAAGGGGTCACTTGCAAACGATCTTCAGCAGGCAGCTCCGTATCTTTTCAATGATCCGGGAAACGAAAGATTCGGATACAGAACAACATCAATAGTTGATAAAACCGTTGAATGCGAGTGCATTGAAAACAGAACTGAAAGCGATAAAGAGGAAGAACTGATCATTGATCTAGGCACGATCCCGACAAATCCTTCAGGGAAGGTCCTTTGGATACCAAAAAGGACAACGCCGAAGGGAATGTGGAATGATTTCATATCATTAACATATTTTGCGCAGCAGCATAACTGTCTTATAGATGTCCATTTCAAGGACGAGGCGATACTCAGAAAATTCAGTGCCATATTCTTCATAAAAGGGAGAAAGATGGATTTTGACAAATATCTCAACATCATAACCAGCGACACAGCAGATGAAATAATTTTCTCCAATGGAAGCATCAACTACAAGTTCATAGTTTTCTCTTTCGGTTTTACACCTGAATACAGATCTCTGTACTTCAAACTCAAGAAAGCAGGGGAAAATGAAAGGATTGCAACAATTGCTAAAGCCAGGAAGGGTTTAATATGATTGACGTTTCATCCCATCAACTTCGCATAACATATATTATGTAAACTAAATGTCACAGAAAACAGTAAAAGATAATATTCTGAATGCAGTCAACAAAAAGAACCTTCCTCAGACAATACTTTTTTACGGACCCAGCGATAAGTCCATATTCAATCTTGTCAACTCTTTTGCGCAAACGCTTATAAAACCTAAACGGGAAATTGACTTTCAGAAATTCATCGATCTCTGTTCATCGCAATCATTCCCTGACTTCATTACACTTTCAAAAGGTTCTACAGGTTCAATAAAGATCGAAGATGTTCTGGCTCTTGACAATATCATCTGTTATCAACCCTACGAATCCGACAACAGGATCATTTTCATCAGGGATGCCGGAACATTGACTCCTCAAGCACAGAATGCGCTCTTAAAAAAGATCGAAGAGCCGCCGGCCCGCACCTATTTCATTCTTTCTGCAAATAAAAAGAACTCCCTTCTTCCCACAATTGTTTCAAGGAGCATTGCGATATTCGTTCCTCCTGAAAAAAGTGATAACGGCGAGATAACCCCTTTTGATTTTTTTACTTTTCTTGAAGTTCTCGGTGAAGAGATCGGTCTTGATTCAGTCATGGCGGAAAAGAAAAAAATGGAAATGGAAACTATGAATATCAATCCCAACTCTCTTGGCTGGATCGATAAAATGGCTGAAATAATAACTGACATCAGCAATATGGCTGGTAGCACAAATGATGTATCAACCGCTGAAAAAACCGAATACCATAAAAGGATGTATATAAGAATGCGGCTTGCTTTTTTTTCTTTTTACATTAAAAATAGATTCCCTGATGTATCATTGAGAATTGCACAGTTTCTGAAAAACAATCAGTACTTCTCGTTTGATGCATCTGTTTTTTATAACATTATAGGAGATGAAATTGGAAAAGAACAATAGGAACATAAACAGAAACATCGATATTTCTGAAGAAGAATTCAGGAAATTACAGGAACTTGAAGTAAATGATGAGGGTTTTAAGGACGAAGAGAACCCCAAACATAAGAAAGCCGGTTCCCCTATTGCCCCTCTCGGTGGCGGCAACGCTGTCTATTTTGATTATAGTGATGAATTTCCTGCTTTTGAAGATGTTATTGCCATTCAGTTCCAGAATGCGGGAAAAGTTTACTGGTACTACTATCCTGAACAGAAAAATCAGGGAAATGAACTAAAACAGGGCGATGTCATCGTTGCATACAGTGAACGGGGAATGGAACTTGCCGATGTTCTTAATAAAAGTGCTGACGAGTTCAAAAGACAGAACAAGATAAATTTCATAAAGAACGGATTTTTAAGAAAAGCCCGTCCTGATGATCTGGAGAAAGCCAAGCGACTTGAAAAGAACGCTGAACAGGCATGGGAGACCATTGAACGGCTCAACAAAGAGCTTGGGATAAAAATGAAGATCATCAAGGTTAAGTATACCCTTGACGATTCAAAGGCGATATTTTATTTTTCATCAAGCGGAAGGGTTGATTTCAGAGAACTTATCAAACGGCTTGCATACGAACTGAGACGCCGCATTGAAATGAGGCAGATCGGAGTAAGAGACACTACAAAAATAATGGGAGGGCTCGGCCCATGCGGAATGGATCTCTGCTGCAGCAGGCATATGCACAATTTCATTCCGGTTTCAATAAAAATGGCTAAGGATCAGAACCTGTCTCTTAATCCCAATAAGATATCGGGTATTTGCGGGCGGCTTTTCTGCTGTCTTGGATATGAAAACCCCTCCTATGAAGAAATGAGAAAGGATTATCCTGAAGAAGAAACAAGAATAGTTGAAAAAGCATCCGGCAGAGAAGGCGTTGTCAGGAAGATCAATGTAATCACAAAAAATCTTACCGTTTTTTTCAGCGAGAATTATGACAGGAAGGAAAAAAACGAAGAAAAGACTTTCCCGAAAGAAGCTCTTAGGAAGGAGAACGGAAAATGGGTAATAATCCCTGTAGCCACTCCGGTAGAAAGCAGTTTATCTAAGGATTCCAAGAACATAATTCCATTTATTGCAAAAGAGAAAGAGCTGCTTCTGGGTGAAAAAAGATCCGGAGAGCGGAGCGAAGAAAACGGAGAAAACCAGGAAAAGAAAAAGAGCGGCGATAACCATAAAAAATTTAACCGGAACAGAAAGTTCAGAAAAAATTTCAATCAGAAGAAAGAAAACTCCTGAAATGTTTATTGATTCTCATGCCCATATTCATATGCTTGTCAAGGAAAAAGGATGTCAAATATCTGAAATAATTGATGAAATGAAAAAAAACAGTGTGGGCGCAGTGATGAATATATGCGGAAACGAAGATGAGCTGATCTTTTCACAACAGATACGGAGTGCTTTTTCTGATAGCGGAATCTCTTTTTTTTCAGTAGCTGGATTTCATCCTCATGAGGCAGAGAAATTCATCGATTCCCCTACCCGCTGGATTTCAGACAACAGTGACTCAATTACCGCTGTAGGTGAGATCGGACTTGATTTTCACTATGACTTTTCTCCCAGAGAAACTCAGAGAAAAATGCTTCGAAAAATGACAGACCTCTCTTTAGAATTACAAAAACCGCTGATAATACATGGAAGGAACGGTGAGGATGAGATCATTGAAACACTGCTGGAATACGGTCTGAAAGATAAAAAAGTCCTTTTTCACTGCTACACCGGGTCTTTGGAAACCGCCATGAAAATATTTAAAAACGGCTGGCATCTCTCTTTTTCCGGAATTGTAACTTTCAATAGATCTATCGAACTTCAGAAAATCTTAGAAAATTCTCCTGTTGACAGAATATTTTTTGAAACCGACTCCCCTTTTCTTGCCCCTGTTCCTTTCCGGGGGAAGGTAAATACACCTGCAAAAGTCAGATATGTATATGAATTTGCAAGCAGATTCCTGAATATTGAAGTTTCCGGCATGCAGAAAAAAGTGAAAGACAACTTTGAAAGATTTCTTAATATAAAAATGCCATGAAAAGAACCGCCGGCTTTACAACATCTGTTCCTGTTGAAGTGATCCTTGCGGCGGGATTCAAACCGCTCGACCTTAACAATATTTTCGTAAGTGCTCAAAATCCTTATGATCTTGTTGAGAAAGCCGAAGTTGAAGGTTTTGCAGGAAGCAGTTGTGCTTGGATAAAAGGGCTTTATTCAGTCATGACAGGCGGTTTTCTTGATCCCTTGACCGATGTTTTCATTGCTGTGACCGAGGGAGACTGTTCAAATGCAAAAGTGCTTGAGCAGATAGTTTCCATGAAAACAGGGATCAGAAGTTTCATTTTCAACTATCCTTACGAAAGAGATGCCGCTAAAATGTCAGATGAAATTGACCGTTTTGCTAAGTTTATGGGGACAACTTTAGAAAAGTGTGAATCGGTCCGTTCCTCACTTTCATCACTTAGAAAAAAACTTAAATATATTGATGAGTTGTCTTATAAATTCCCAGGTATTATCAAAGGTGTCGAGAACCATCTTTTTCTTGTCAGCTCATCAGATTTCAACGGTGATCCAGTCTTATTTGAAAAAAATGTTGATGACTTTCTGAAAACGGTTGAAGAAAGAAAGAGTGGTTTTAAGGAGAAAAATATTAAAAAGATCGCTTATCTCGGCGTTCCTCCGATAGTGCCGATCCATGAATTCATTGAAAAAAAAGGTGCTGTCGTCATTTATAACGAGATCCAGCGTGAATTTGCCATGCTTGATGAATGCGATTCACTCGCTTTGCAGTACACAAACTATTCATACCCCTACTCCGCCCGTTTCAGATTTGAAAAAGCACTGTCGGAAATAAAAAAAAGAAAGCCCGACGGGATAATTCATTATGTCCAGTCATTCTGCCATCGCCAGCTTGAAGATATAATACTCCGAACGGCTCTTTCAGAACTCAAACTGGAAGCACCTGTATTAACTATAGAATTTGACAAGCCGGCAGGAAATGTAGATGCCCGCGTCGCAACAAGGATCGAAGCATTTCTTGAAACTATCTGATCTTTCACTTCTTTTTGACAAATGATATTTGGTTTGTTATTATCTCCGCGTGAATTTTATTGTTATTTAAATACTAAAGAGGGAAATCATGGGAAAAACGATCATTGAGAAAATCTTTTACAATCATCTTCTTGACAAAAATGAGCCGGTTACGCCGGGTTCGATCGTCTGGATAAATATTGACTACAAAACAGCACGCGATTTCGGAGGAGCTAATGTCGTCAACAATCTTCAGACAAGTTTTACCGGAGAACTCGTTTTCGATAAGAAAAACACAATGTTCACTTTTGACTGTGTCGCTCCGGCAAAGACGATTCCTTATGCAGTAAATCAGCAGATATGCCGCAATTTTGCAAGAAAAGAGGGCTTGAAGGTTTACGATGTTGACGCAGGCATCGGTTCACACATTTTAATAGACAGTTATGCAAAACCCGGGATGACCGTTGTAGGAACAGACAGTCATTTCAATATAATGGGGGCTATCAGCTGTTTCGGTCAGGGAATGGGTGATGTTGACATTGCCTATATCTGGAAAACAGGAAGGACGTGGTTTGAAGTTCCTGAATCTGTCAAGCTTACTGTGAAAGGGAAAAGAAATGATAATATTACAGCAAAAGACATCGTTCTCTTCATGCTCAAAAAGTTCGGTTCAAGAACATTCCTTGGCAAAGTCGTTGAACTTTACGGCGACGAAATGGAAAAACTGACTCTTGATGAAAGGGTTACCATAGCCAGCATGGGAACGGAAATGGGCGTTATTTCAATTATGATCCCGACAAAAGGACTTGCCGGGCTTGAGATCATAGAAGCTGATAAGGATGCAAATTATGAAAAAGAATACGAAATAGATCTTGATGAACTCACTGAGCCACAGCTTGCCGCTCCACCCTACCCTCATAATGTCAAAGGACTGAAGGAATTCAACGGTAAAAAAATAGACACCGTATTCATCGGAAGCTGTACGAACGGCAGGTATAGTGATTTTGAGGAAGTTGCTGAAATAGTTAAAGGAAAGACAATAAAAACAAATGGTTATATTGTTCCTGCAACAAAGGAGATTTATGGCAGAATGCTGAAAGAAGGGTTGATCGCAACTCTTTTTGAAGCCGGATTCGTCATTGCAAATCCCGGTTGCGGCGGTTGCGCTTCAGGACAGATAGGAATGACTGGAGACGGAGAAGTGATCGTTTCCACATCCAACAGAAACTTCAAAGGGAAACAGGGCAACGGCGAAGTTCACCTCGCAAGCCCGGCAACAGCCGCAATGAGCGCTCTCAATGGTGAAATAAGTGGATTCTGAAAGTCGTCTGTCACTGCTTTTTGTTCTGGAGTCTTCTCCTGAAGACGGGAATTCGATCGCTTTTCTGAATAGTTACATAGATTCTCTCATAAATCTTCTTGCTGATGAGACGGATGTCACACTTTTCTATCCGGAGTTCTCAGATACAGAAGAACACTATTCTCTGAATATAATACAGGGATCGAAATATAAAAAGATGGTGACATATCTTCCCGCAAGACATGAATCTTTCAAAGATACTTTCGCAAACAGCAGAATGGAAAACATTTTCAGCTATATACTTAAAGAAGAGCATTTTGACTGTGTTCATATCTGGAGCTTTAAAAACCATTCATTCAACTATCTGTTCATTGCTAAAGAGCGGATGCTTCCTGTTCTGGTTACAGTGCATGACGGTTTTCTTTTTTCCAATTCGGTTTTCAGCAAGGGATTCCCTGCCGACCATGAAAATGATAAAGTGAGGATATCAAATTTTGTCAACAGCTCTGTCACTGTCTTTTTTAAGAAAATGCTGAATGCCGTAAAAAAAAGATCAACATGTTCATCGTGGTTTGAAAACATCGGGCGCTACAGCCGCTACTATAATAAGACAAACCTCAATCCTGTTGACAGTTTTGTGTTTGAAGAAAGGGCTTCTCTTTGCGAAGATGTGATAAAACTGACAGACAGGTTTCAATTCTTCTCACAGATCGAATATAATCTTTTCTACAGAAATATCATTCCGGAAACTCAGGTCTTTTTTCTTGAACAGGGTATTGAAAATGACATCTCTTTTGCCAACAGACCTTTTGAAATAGAAGGTGCGGTCAAATTCGGGTTCATAGGTGAGATACTGCCTGAAGAGGGTGTGCTTGAGCTGGTCGAAGCTTTCAACATTCTTTATGAGGATGGTTACCACAATGAAATGCACTTTTATGGAGAACTTCATGAAAACCACCACTATTTCACCCGTCTTAAAAAAAAGGTGCGGAATCCCAATGTTTATTTTCACGGACCGATACAACCCGGAAGATTGAACTCGGTTCTGAATACATTCGATGTTCTCATGATTCCGTCAAAGTGGCATAGAAGTGATTCCTTCCTTGTCAACAACGCCATTTCAGGGAGAAAAGCGGTAATAGTTTCCAACAGGAACAACATTTCGGAAAAAATCAGAAGATCCAACAGGGGGCTCATTCTTGAACAGGTTGATCGCGTAAATATTGCAACCGCTGTTTCAGAACTTGAAAGAAACCGCAAAAGGTTGTATTATTTCATGCGGACGACAGACGACTTTAAGAATTCTGATATCGAGGACGATGTTTGTACTCTTGTTGATATGTACAGCAACTATTCAAGAAGCCGTGAAAATTTTGACAGAGTTCTGTTAAAGAGGAAATTGATAAAAAAGAAGATCGACCGTCAGAGAGGATAAAATGAAAAATGAGAACATCCAGGTGAGTCAGGGATTGCTTGTAAAGTCTTTAATTATATCGTTCTTTCTTCTTGCAGCCGCTTTTACTGCCGGGCTTCTGATGGGAAGGAATGATCATGGTCAGATCGAAAGAACAAGTGCTGATCAGGGAGATGTTCAGGAAAAGCTCAGCGACTGCAGCTACCGTCTTCAGGAAATCACCGCAAAGCACATCAGCATGACCGATATGGCGCGTGAAAAAGGAATACTGGATGAAAATGGCAGATACAACCAGAATATAGTCTGCGCGGTTCCTGAACCACCAAAGAAAACTGAAGATGTCAATACTGAAAAAGAAGATACAGCAGTTGCAGAGAAAATTGTAGAGAAACAGGAAAATAAAAAATGTCTCTATTCAATACAGATATTTTCAGATCCGAGCAGAGATCTGGCGCTTTCAGCACAAAAAAGATATGACATACCCAAAACCCGCCTTGTTGAAGGCATAGTCAATGGAAAGAACTGGTACAGAATAAGATCGGGCTGCTATTCAACAAGATCAGAAGCCGAGATTGACCTTCCGCTTATAAAAGAGATCGTTGACAGTGCTCTTGTGGTGGCAGAATAATTGAGTGTGGAGATAAATATGCAGAAAATTAAATTTTTTGTTATCACTCTTTGTGCAGCAATTTTCTTTTTTCCCCTTTTTGCACAAGATGATGAAACAAAGGAAGAAACTGTAAAACCTGCAGGCGAAGAAAAAACAGAAAAAGAAGAGAAAAAAGAGGAGCCGACAGAGGAAAAGAAAGAACCTCCGGCTTTTTATCCGCAGGATGAACTGGTAGAACCGCCTGCTCCTGCTCAACAACCACAAACTGTAACTCCTCAATCTGAACCGGCACCTGAACCAGAACCGCCTGCTCAGCCATCAACCCCTCAACCGGATACTGCTCCTGCTCCTCAGCCCGAACCGGCACCTGAAATTCCTGCCCAACCTGAGCCCGTTACTCAACCGGAACCGGTAACTGCACCTGCACCTGAAACTCCCGCAAAACCGGCGGACGAACAGAAAAAAGATGAAACACCGAAAGATGAAAAACCGAAAGAGGAAAAGGTTTTCTGGAAAGGAGAACTCGCAAACATCGGCTCAAAAGAGATATTGTCACCTTACAACAGTGCAGGCCTTTCAATCGGTATGTCAATGATAGACTCCATATATTACCTCCTGATCAACCCTAAACTTTCTCTGCGGTTTGAGAAGGTCAATCTTATCTTTGGGATACATGTCCCTTTAAATATTGAACTTTTCAACACTGACATAACAAAGAACAACAACACTTTCAGTTTCCGGACGAAAGACTGGGATGAGTGGCAGGATTATCTCAAGATCCTCCGTTATCTTCAAGTCGGCGGCTCGGAGGACACTTTCTATTTTTCAATAGGCAGTAATTTTGCCCAGACTATCGGTCACGGCTCAATACTAAAAAGATATGTGCCAAACCACGACTCGACCTTTTCAACGCTGTCGACAAAGATCAACTGGTATGCAAAATACGGCGGGTTTGAACTTCTTCTGGGTGATGTGGCAAGAGGCAACATTTTCGGCGGACTCGCTTTCGTCAAACCTTTTTCAGGACTTGGCGGATACCATGCTGAAAGCGCATCGTTCGGATATACTTTCGTTGCTGACAGAAATGCACCTACGATGCTTAAATATGTCGAACACTACGACATGTGTGACCCGGTGACAGGCAACTGTGAAAGACCTGACCAGAAACAATATGATGATTATTATGTTAGAAGGATCGACACCGACTCAAAGAACCGTCCTGTTGTGACTGACGATATGTTCCTCTACATGCAGGGAATAGATTTTGATTTTAAGATCTTTAAAACTGAGGACAAGAAAGTTGATATAAAGACCTTTCTTGACTATTCATGGTTCAAAAATGATTTTGAACGGGGTGGACTGACACTCGGATTTCTCGGCAGGTTCAACCTTGATGAAAAGAATCAGCACGGCA
>JAGOEX010000038.1 GCA_017997475.1 bacterium | reverse complement strand
TTAATCTCAAATCAAAATTAAACCTTGTCTAATATAATAGCATATAAAGTTTTCGTCAAATTATTTATGTTGTCACTTAATTAATTTCTTTTTTTGACCGCCTGTCTACCTCAAAACAACTTCTCCTCTTTAGTTTAAAATCAACTCCGGTTGACAATTGTTTAATTAAGAAGTATAAATTCAGCGGTGTTCAGAAAAATGGAGAAAAAAATGAGAAACGCTTTGATTTTTTTGATGGTTTTAATGGTTTTATCAAGTTGCAGCGATTCAAACCTTGCAGAAAATGTTAAAACAAGTGACTGTGGCGGATTTGAAAGCGGGATTGTTACAAAACTGCCCGGCGGTGAAGTAGAAGATTGCAGTCAGAAACTTATCTGGAGTTATGATGAAAGCAGCAAAATTCTAAATATTATTAATGAAGCTGTCAATCTAAACTGTTGTGGTGAACATGATGTAAACATTGAGAAAACTGGCGACAATGAATACGAATATATCATGGTTGATAATGCAGACAGAGGAATGAGATGCGGCTGTGATTGTCTGTTCGATTTTGGAGCCGATATTGCAGGAGTTGACAATTCTTCAGTTAAATTGAGAGTTTATACAGATGTTGAAGAAGAGGAGGAAAGAACTCTTCATTGGGAAGGACCGCTCGATATAACTCAAAAAAGCGGCACCATCGTTGTGAAAGAAAGAACCGGTGAAGGATGTTATTAACCTAAGGAAAAAACGATGAAAAAATGTCCGTTCTGTGCTGAAGAAATTCAGGATGAAGCAATAAAGTGTAAGCATTGCGGAGAGTTTCTTGATTTTAATTTGAGACCTCTGGAACATGATCGAAAACACAGAAAGGATGTTCCGTGGTATTTCGGTTCATATTTTATTCTCACAGTAACCCTGATCGCAGGTCCCGCTTCTCTTCCCCTTATCTGGCTTAAGCCCAATACTTCAAGAACGACAAAAGCGGTTCTTACTGTCATCATTCTCATCGTCAGCTGGTTTATGATAAAATTCACCATTACTTCGATCAACAATCTGAAAGCTTATTACGAACTTCTTAACGGGATGTAGCTAAGATTCTGTTATTTCTGGCTTTTCAGAAAAGCTTCCATTCCGTAAAAAGGGATTGACTGAACTGAATCATTTAAAGAATAAGGGTACGATGAGATTTTCAGTCCAAAATCACAGTTCTTTGACTCCATAAATATTTTTATGCTTTTCATGGCTCCCTTTGTGCCGCTTTTTACTTCTATCGGAACAACTTTATTATTAAATTCAATTACATAATCAACTTCAGCATTGCTTGACCTTGATTCACGATGCCAGTAAAAAAGCTGTGCTTCTCTTCGCGGATTTGAATAAGCAACAAGGTTCTGAGCAACAAACTGTTCTGCGAGAACACCATTGTTTATAAAAGCGATGTCAGGATCAAGAAGAAGCGGTTTAAAATCAAAATTTATCAGATTAAGCATGAGCCCTATGTCAAAAAACACTATTTTAAATTTTTTCAGATCTGTCTCGGCACTGATAGGAATTCCGTTTGAACTGCTGTGATAAATTTTTCTGACAATTCCGGCAGAACATAAAAGATCAAGAGAATCAGACAAAGTGATGCTTTTTATAGCAGGATCAACTTCTGAATATTTGAATTTGCGGCCGGTCTGAAGAGGAAGTGTCGTAAAAAGTTTTTCCAGATATTTAATCTGATGTTTTTTTGCATATTTATGAAAATCCCTTCTGTATGTCTGAAGAATATCTGCCTGATTATTCTGGCATTCATGAAGATCTTTTGATTCAATATATGTTTTTACGACCTCCGGCATACCGCCTGTTATAGTATATATCCTTACAAATTCTTTTAACATGCGATCTATCGGCAATGGAACGGGATTAAGTTGATTATTGATAAGCATTTCACGGAGATCCTCTCTTCCGACAGCACATAAAAACTCCCCGAAAGAAAGAGGATATACATATAAAAACTGAATTCTGCCAACCGGAAGAGAAATTTTTCTCAATTCAAATTCCAGAAGAGATCCGGCTGCAACAACATGTAATTCCGGCATTTCCTCAAAAAAATATCTGAGTGATGAAATTGCTTCAGGACAGTTTTGAATTTCGTCAAGAAAAAGAAGCGTTTCTCCCGGGATTATTTTCACGCCGGTATAATTTGATAAAAGTTCAACCAGTTCCTGAGGATCTTTTGTCATTTTAAAAAATTCTTCAAACTCACTTCTTTTATCAAAATTTACTTCCACAAAATACTTAAAAGCTTTTCCCAGCTCTCTTACAAGCCATGATTTTCCAACTTGTCTTGCGCCCCTAAGTATGAGAGGTTTTCTATTGTTGCTTTTAACCCATGATTCCAGTATGTTGCCAAGATCTCTTTTCATCTTATCACTCCATAGAAAGACATTTTTCAAGGTAAACTATAACACCATATGGACAAAATACAAGGATAAAATTAACCTTTCAGGGACAAAATACAAGGATAAAGTCTTATTGATGATCTTTTTTTGAAAAAAGCTGCCGCACTTTCGAAAAGATCTTTTTCAATGTTTTCAGGAACGGATGGCTCACCTCGTGTTTTCTGAGCATTCTGCAGAATTCAATATTAGATCTCAATATTGCAAAAAGAGATCTGTTGCTTCTTCCACCCACCCTCATTGAAAGGATATTCTTGTGCAAATACAGCGACTTAGGATTCTGAGAAAATAGTCTGAACATGAAATCTGAATCTGCGGCTATCTCATATTGAAGGTCATATCTGCCGACACGATCATAGAGCTCTTTTTTTATGAAAAGCGATGTGTGAGGAGGAAATATCCCGTTTTCATGAGAATCACTGCCGATTTGAGCACTTTTCCAGACCCTGACAGTTTTTTCCACATCTTCAATCGAATGATAAACTATATCTCCGTAAACGAGCTTTATATCATTTTCGGTAATTTTTTCAACTACTTGCGACACAATTGAATTTGAGCAGTAAACATCTCCTGCATGAAGGAGTGCAATTATTTCACCTGCTGCCGCATCAATTCCCCTGTTCATCCCTTCATAAGGCGAAGAATCAGCACCTTCGATGAAAACATCAATTTTTTCAATATGTTCCCGGCATTTATCTTTTAATCTCTCATTTTCTGAAGCATCAACAACAATGTACTCAATATTAGAATAATCCTGCATCTTTACTGACTGCATGGTTTGGAGGAACCCTTTTGCGTCATCTTTAACAGTTGTAATAATTGAGACTTTCAATCTTTTTTTCCTATAGCGAATTTAAAAACACCTGCGGCAATATTTCTCATTTTAAGATATTTCCACCTTTTTCCATACAGTGCCTTCTGAAGATTGTAAGGTTTTTCAACTTTAAAGCAGTTAAGCCTTTCATGTTTTGTAATAAGTCCGAATTCTTCAATTATTTTAAAATCATATCTATCAAAAAAAGTATTATCGAGCATTGTCCATATCAAAAAAAGATGGCAGTTAAGCATCTGTTCAAGCCCGTATTTTTCAGCAATGCTCTTAAGCTTTTGAAGATCACAGTTGCCGGCGACAATATAAAATTCAAGAAGCCGTTTGAAAGTAAGATCGGCAAAATCACCCCTTGAATAGTCATGAAGAAGCATTATGACAGCGGCATATTCAAGAGGCGGAACAATGAAAATCTCACCGTCGGGATTGCTTTTCTCTTCACTTTTTTCAAATATCTCCTCGATGAGCCCCGGAAATTTCACAAGAGTTATCCTTGAATGAATCTCAACGAGCGTTGAATCAAAATAGAATGAAATATCCTCTCCAAAATATTTTCTCAAGAAAACCGGATAGTTTGACTTATAATTAAACTCTTGATTATTATTAACAAATTCAGCTACTTTGCCAAATTCATCAGGGTGAACAAGAATGTCAATATCAGCCATCTGCCTTATACCCTGAAAATCGGAAAAAAGGGTGTTTAAAAGCATCATCCCCTTTACAGGCATGAACTTTGAAAAACCGCTCTCTTTCATCTTTGAAGTAATTTTCCGCAAATGGCTGTATTTTATGATATTTGCCGCTTCAGTTGCAACATATCCGCCTTTGAATGAGGGTTGCCCACCTTTAATAAATCCTATTGCTTTTAAATAGGGATCAGACTCAAGCCCTCGAAATTCTTTTCTTAATGTTATTTCAGGAAATACAGTCATTTAACCCCGTTCAAAGATGAAAACTTCTGAATTATACATCCATCTGTCTGTAAGGAAAGCTAAAAATTTGATTTCGCCTGAGTTTTATATAACATCATTTGGCTTTACCATTTTTTTGGGAGCAGAAACATGTGTAATTTCAAGACAATAGTTCCTGAAGAAGCAAAACTCAACCCGTTCCTTACACTCAAGAACGAATGGGGACTTCTTACCGCCGGAAATTTTGAAGACTTCAACATGATGACAATTGCATGGGGATATTTCGGGATAATGTGGAACAAGCCGGTTTTCGGCGCTGTAGTCCGTCCGAACAGATATACCTATGAATTCATGGAGAAAAACAGCACTTTCACAGTATCTTTCTTCCCTCCTGAATTCAGGGCTGAGCTTGAGTTCTGCGGCTCAAAATCGGGAAGAGATGTAAACAAGGTTTTTGAGACCAGCTTCGAACCGGTTGACAACAACGGATCGGTCTATTTTTCACAGGCGGACATTGTTCTTGTCTGCACGAAGCTATGCTTCCAGGATTTTGACCCGGAAAATTTTGTCGACCCCGAGATAATCAAGCACTATCCCGAAAAATCTTTCCACCGTCTTTATATCGGCGAAATAACTCAAACACTTCAGAAGGAAAAACATAAGAACAAGGTGTCTCATTGAAGGGCTTCGCTGTTTTGGTTTCCAACTGTGCCGGAAGACAGGAATTGAAAGCCGAACACGGTCTTTCATTATTTATCCGTTACGGTGAAAATGACTATCTTTTTGATACAGGCGGAAGCAATCTTTTTATTGAAAACAGTCAGTTTATGAACCTTAGGATCGAAAACATAAAGTGTGCCGTTCTCAGCCATTTTCACTTAGACCATATAAGCGGCATTCCATTCTTAAGCAGACATTTTTCAATGATATCCGGAATTTGTGATGTTTATCACCCTGAGTTTTCTGAAACTTTGAAATTTCCTGCACTAAGGTCCAATACTGTCAGAGAATCTCAAAAACTGGATGATGAATGTTTTCTTATTTTAACAAAAGCAGTTAAAGATGATGAAAATTTCAAAGAAATATCAATGGTTGCCGGAAATACACTTTTTACCGGATGCGGACATTCAGGAATTTTGAACATTTTAAAAGAAGCGCAGAATTTCTCCACTGTAACAACAATCGCAGGGGGATTTCATAATTTTGACATGCAGAAAGATAAAATGAAAAAAACAGCTTCAGATCTTTTCTTACTCGGAATAAAAAGAGTCATTCTTCTTCACTGTTCTTCAGTAAATTCAATAAGATACTTCGAAGATGCCGGGATTGAGTGCATATTCGGAAGTGTCGGCAACAGCTTTAATATAGAATGATCGATAATCTGCAGATTTTAAAAGTTTTGGAACAGTTCAATATTGAGTTTGAAAACACTTCATCTTTTGAAATTTACGGCGCCCCGTCAAGATCAGCTGACAGAGTTGTTGTCACTGACAAAAATAATGAAAAATTCATCGTTGAAAAACACCATTTCTGGAACATGGATAAAAAGCTTAAAATAGCTGAAAACATTAGTTTTTTACATAGTAACGGATTTGAGGAATGCTCGCCTTATATTGACTCTGTGCAGGGAATGCCTGTAATAGAACTTGAAAACAGATGCTGGATGGTTCAGAAATTCATTCATCACGATATATTACAAAGACCCGATTACCTTGATGACGGGTTGAAAGGAACTGCTGCTGCAGAAACTCTCCTTAAAATGTATGAGATCTCTTCAAATTTAAAAATGAACGATACGATTGACTCGTTTTCTCTTGCTGAACACACTTTAAAAACAGTCAGAAAGATCCGTAATATCCATCCTGAAATTTTGAGTAAAATATCTGATGTAATTAATATTATTGAACATTCATTTATGCCTTTAATTGAGGAAATGCCGCTTGTATTCTGTCACGGAGATTATCATCCGCTTAACATTTTATGGGACGGAAACAATCTGAAAAAAGTGATCGACTGGGAATTTTCAGGTTACAGACCAATGCTTACCGACATCGCAAACATTATCGGCTGTGCCGGATTTGAAAATATCAGCGCTTTTGATAGAAATTTTGTGAGAAAGTTTTTACAAGTTATTGATAAGTATCATTATTTTAAAAGATATGATTTTAATGCAATTATTATTTTTGTCATAGGGTTCAGATTTTCCGGCTGGCTTAACGAATGGATCAAAGATAAAGACGGGGCAATGGTTCAAAGAGAGACAGAATATCTTAATTTTCTTAGAGAAATGATATGATAAGACCTTTAAGATCTTCAGACATTCCGGCAATAGAAAAAATCTATTCCTTTGCAAACGAATCGATCGGACTTCCGGTAAATAAAGACCATTTCAGAAAGGACGCAAAAAAATATGTATCTGAAACTATTTATAAATGTGAGAACATGGTCTATGAACTTAACGGAGTTCCGGCAGGGATAATTTCAGTTTCATCCGATTATATTGAAGGGATCTTTGTTGATCCCCGTTTTTTCAAAAAAGGGATCGGATCAGCACTTATAAAACATTTTCTTAACAAAAAAGAATACTTGCAACTTCAAGTATATGAACTGAACCATAACGCTCTAAATTTTTACAGATCTCACGGGTTTGTCATCACAGGCGGCGGAATATGCCGGATTACGGGACTCCCCTATTTTGAAATGGTTTATGAAAGAAAATAATGTCTACAGACACTTACACTTTGAGCTGACACATTCACCAAGAAAGATCCCGCATTTGTAATAACAGTCAAAATCGTTAATGCACTCCGGAGCTGTTTCGGGGAGACACTCGTATCCTGAGTCATAGTAACCTTCATCACATCTGCAATAAAAAACGCCACCTTTGGCTTCGACACATTCACCGTGTCCGGAGCAATCAATATAATCACAATTTATCTCTTCAACAGAGACACATGTCTTTCCGTTATAAAAATATCCTTCATCACATTTGCAGACCGCTCTTCCCTTTTCAGTTTCACACTTTCCGTGCTCTCCGCAATCAACTTTTTCGCATGGATCGGGCTTATCTTCAATGCATCCCCAGCCACTTTCATCAGCCAGATAACCTGTCTTGCATTCACATGTTATTGCTGTGTAGTCAAACCCGCATTCTGAATTCGGCCCGCAGTCAACATAATCACACGGATCGCCTGAAACATTCTGAATACATGCTAAACCTATCGGCAGATACCCTTCTTCGCAGGTGCAGACCGGTTTTTCAAATACTTCAACGGCAACACACGAACCATTGCCGCTGCATTCAACTCCTGAACATAAAGATGCCGGATTGTTAGCAATACAATCGGGAAATTCGCTGTGATATCCGCTTGGACAGAAACATTCAGGAACTCCTCCGTTCACAAAACAGAATCCGAGATCTGAACAGGTTGCATTGGCGCAATTCGGTGCGGAAGCATCTTCATCAGTTGTTTCGTCACTATCTGCATCCGGCTCTGTTTCAACATCTGTAAAATCTTCATCATAATTTTCAAGATCTTGATTTTCTTCACTAATTTCGTCGTAGTTCTCAATTGTATCATGGTCTGTAACATCAGTTATTTCAAAAGGAATGTCTTCGTCTGACCATTTTGTCTCATCAACTTTCATTTCAGAGGAACAGCCCCAGAAAAAAAGTAAGACCAACAAAAACGCTGTTATTTTATCCGGCATTTTTTTCTCCAGATATTCTGATAGTTTAAACACTTTTTCGCCTTTAAAAGTTGTTTAATAAAAAACAAAATCAAGTCTTGCTGCCACAACACACTCCGAACCGTCAATGCTCTCAAAAACCATCCTTGAGAAATGCCCTTTTGCAAACGAAACCCTTCCTTTTGTGTCATGGTTGAGAATTTCAACATTTACTTTACCTGAAACCGCCCTGTATCCGCTGTTTCCGGCAACCTCGCCTCTTACAAACATAAGAATGCAGTCAGTACAGTTCTCCCCCATCCCGCCGGCAAGAGTAAGATCAGAGGTTCCCTGTGAAAGCGAGAGGAGAGAACCGGTTACAACTTTTCCTGAATTTTTCAAGGCATTTTCGTCAAGCTGGAATCTTATTCCGCCCGTTATATCGCTTGAAAACTGCTTCCTTTCATATTTAAAATCTTCGACTCGGCATCTGTTTCCGAACTCACTTTCAACTCTGCCGCTGCACGAGATCATAAGAAAAGTAATGATAACTAACTGAATTTTGTTAATACTCATAACTTACCTCCACAGAAACCGTATGTGCAAGACGGCTGTAGTCGGCATAATCTCCAAAGTCATCACCCACATTTGAAAATGTTTTGTGAAGAAAATAACCGGCAAGAATGGAAAAATTGTCGTTGATATCATAGCTGATCTTTGCTGAAAATTCTATTGTGCTGTCTATTCTCACTTTTTCATATATTGTTGAAGGGATAGATACATCGCTCCAGTAAACTATCTTGTGAGTATCGTAGTCAAAAGACCGGGAAAAAATGTATTTCAGTGAAACAGGAAATGAAAAAGAGGAGATCTCCCAGAAAAGGTTCATGCCCGAGTAAAGAGAAAAATATCTCCCTTCGATCGAAAGTTCACCGTAATAGACATCTTCGTATCTGTTATAACTGATAAACTGATCTTTAAAAAAAGTTGCAGAACTTCCGGCAAACACATCTAACGCAGCGTTTTCATTAAAGTTAAAGCGTGCCCCTCCTTCAAGGAACAAAGAAGGACCGGTAAGGTACTCAACAAGTGAGCTGGTGGAAAAATAATATGAAAGACCTGTCCTTAAGAAGATAGCGTAGATCTCGTCGGGAGCGTAAAGATATGAAAACGCAATGTACGGGTCGACATAAAGAGATTTCATGGATCTGTAATCACAGGATGAATTGTTTATTCCTGCAATGAAAGCTATTATATTGTTTTTATTGACAAATTGGATATATCCCCCTTCAATTCCCGAATCAAGAACAGAGTTTGAAACAGATTGGAGCGAAATGAGTCCGTTCAAAAAAAGATCAAATGCAAATCCGCTCTCTTTTTCGCTCTGAACCCCTGCTTCAAAAGAAAAAAGCATCGTTGCCGAGCTCCTTGTCGCCGATCTGTTGAATATATCGGAAGCGCTTCTGAATGAAAATGACGGATCCACATCACTTTTCCATCCGCCCCCGAGAGTAACGGACGCGTTCGCTTCATATGCAGAAACATCAAAGAAAACAAAAAACAGCAACAGAAGTATGTATTTGAATTTTCTAAAAGATCCGGCTTTAATAAACCCTTCTGTCTTCAATCCTGCCCTTCCCCTTTCTCTTCTTTAGCAACTCTTTCATTTTTCTCATTCTTTCGCTTCTGTCAACATCATCTGCCAAATTATCGGGGACTTCTTCTAAACTTTCAACTTCCATTTCAGTCATATGTTGATCAACAACAGGTATTTTCTCAGTTTTTTCAACAGTTTGAGGAACAGCATCCTGTTGAGTGCCGGCAATTTCCTGTGGAGAAGTATTCTCAATTTTATTTTGACTGCGGATAACTGTTCTCTTTTTCTGGTGCCGGACCTTTTTGATCTTTTTTACCGTATCAATGTCAGGGATCTCCTCGATATCGGCAATTTCATCCGCAGCTTCCGGAACATCTTCTGATATTTTAAAAAATTCTTTCTCCCATCCCGATATAGCGTTTTCTGAAAGTCCTTTTTCAAATCTCACTCTGCTTCTAATTTCAGCCCCTTCACCTTTCGCGGCAAGTGGTGACAAAAAAAGCAGCATTGCAGTAAAAGCAATAATTTTCATATGTTATCTGATAGTTTTTCCAGTTTATAGAGAACAACGGCAACTTTTGAACCGTCTGTGCGGAATGTTATAAGATGTCTGTGGCTCATCCCTTCAAAACGGGCTTCCGTCACTATTTTCCAGGATCCTTCTTCAACAGCGGAAACGACAAACGGGATCTCATTTTTTCCTTTTTTAAGATCCCCTTTCCAGATGAAACTGTCAAGATTCCGGAACTTTTCATTTTGGGAATAGAATCTCACCCCTTTATCGAGAATGAAAGAAACTTCAACTCCTTGAATGTCCTGATCTGATTCATACTCAAGAACTATTCTTACCGGTTCATTAAGCTCTGTTTCCGTTGAAGAAATAAACTCAGATCCGTCATTTCCGGTTCCTGAAAAATAAAAAATCCCGACTGAAAAGATCACGGTGAAAAGGAAAGCGGAAACGATTTGAATAATGGAAGGTCTGAATTTTTTTCTGTCAGCAGAAATATCCGCTTTCTGAAGTTTTATGAAAAGAGCATTATCAAAATCATCCCCGAATGTATCGTCGAGAGTTTTATCATATTTTGAGAAAAGGGCTCTTAATTTCTGAGCAGAAGCATAATATTTTGAACAATTCTCACAACTTGAAATATGTTCTAAAAATGAGCTTTCATTAAGTTCAATCTGTTCATCAATCGCTTTAACGACATCCCTGCAGTCCATTACTCCTCCTCATCATCGTCTATTGAACGGAATCGGTCGGCAGAAAGTTGTCTGGTGTCAGCATTTCCATTTACGATCTCTACAAGTTTTTTTCTCCCTTTGAAAACCCTCGACTTGAGAGCTGTCAGCGAAATTTCAAGTATTTCAGCCGCTTCCTCGTAACACATTTCCTGAATGTCAACGAGGATCACAGCCGTTCTGAGCTTAAGAGGCAGCAAAGAGATCAGGCGGTGCACCTCTTCTCTTACATCTGACTTTATCATCTCGCTTTCGCTGTTCTCCGGATCAGGGATCTCAATATCTTTTTCATCGGTGGATATTGAAAAAGTATCCAGTTTATTAGAAGGGTCTCTGAGATAGTTGATGAATTCATTCTTGATTATCCGCCAGAGCCATGTTGTGAAAGAACCTCTGAGTTCGAAATTCTTCATTGAAATGAATGCCTTGACAAGTGCTTCCTGAAGAATGTCGTCCGCAAGAGTTGCATTACCGCAGGCAATGTTCACTGAAAACGACCTGAGTTTCGCTCTGTGCATGGAAACAAGGTCGCAGAAAGCCCTTTTGTCTCCCTGAGTCGCCAGTTTTATGAGTTCCTTTTCACTGTTCTTCAATTTAGAAAAGTCCTGTTATTTTCCCGTTTTCGTCAATATCCATCAAAGCCGCCGCGGGTTTTGCAGGAAGTCCAGGCATTGTCATTATCTCGCCGGTGTATACTACCATAAAACCGGCGCCTGCCGCATATTTTATGTCAGCTATTTCAAGTATGAAATTCTGCGGACTCCCCTTCAGATCGGGGTTGTCTGAAAAAGAATACTGCGTTTTTGCCATGCAGACGGGAACTTCCGATATCCCCCATTTTTTTCTCTGTTCGATCTTGTTTTCCACTTTTCTCGGCACATGAATATCTTTGGCGCCGTATATGTTCTTTGCAATTTTCCTTATCTTTTCAACCGGCTCATCTTTAAAAGAATATGTGTAATTCACTTCACCGTGATCCTGCTGACTCAGTTCATAAACCGCCTTTGCAAGCTCAACGCCCCCTTTCCCCCCTTCAGCCCACACATTTGCCTCAAAACACTGCGAACCGGCTTCTTTTACAAGATCCTTAATGATCTCAATCTCTTGTGTTGTGTCCGAGCCGAATCTGTTCAGAGCTACAACGACCGGACGGTTGAAAGAACGCATGTTCTCAATGTGCTTTTTAAGATTTGCAAACCCTTTTTCCACTGCCGTAACATCCGGCTCAGAAAGAGATTTGATCTTAACACCGCCATGAAATTTGAGAGCTCTCACCGTTGCGACAATGACAACAACATCCGGAGGTACCATCCCTTCACTGCGGCTGACAAGATTGAAAAATTTCTCAGCACCCAGATCGCTTCCGAAACCGGCTTCAATTACTACCATGTCGGCATATCTTCTTGCAATGTCGGTTGCTATCACTGAATTTGTTCCGTGGGCAATGTTTGCGAAAGGCCCTGTATGGATAAGTGCCGGATTTCCTTCAAGGGTTTGAACAAGATTGGGCATTATCGCATCTTTAAGAAGTATCGCCAGAGCACCCGATGCATTAAGTCCGCCGGCTCTCAAGGGAACCCCGTCATTATTTTCTGCAATTATTATGTCCGACAACTTTTTTTTAAGGTCAGCCATATCTCTGCTCAGACCGAGGATCGCCATTATTTCTGAGGATGCTGTGATATCAAAACGGCTTTCTCTCACCATTCCGGCCTCTTTACCAAGTCCGATAACCATGTTGCGGAGTGCCCTGTCATTCATATCAAGAACGCGGTTCCATACGATTTCCCTTGGAAGAAGACATTTCTGCTCAACGCGACTGTAATCATTGTCAAGAAGGGCTGTCAGAAGGTTGTGTGCCGAAGTGACAGCGTGGATATCGCCGGTAAAATGAAGATTTATGGAATCCATTGGAATCACTTGAGAAAACCCGCCTCCTGCCGCACCGCCTTTCACTCCGAAAACAGGACCAAGTGACGGCTCTCTCAAAGTTACTATCGATCTTTTTCCGATTTTGTTGAGAGCTTCTGACAGCCCGATGCTTAAAGTAGTCTTTCCCTCTCCGGCGGGAGTCGGTGTCATCGCAGTGACAAGCACCATTTTTGCCTTTGGTTCGTGCAGATCTTTGGCTTTAAGGCAGATCTTGCCGACATTTCTCCCCCACGGGATGACATGCTCACTCTTTAAACCCATTTTTTCTGCAATTTTTTCAATGGGTTGCTGAATAACGGAAGATGCAATTTCATAATCTGTCAACATTTAAACCCCCTTTGTCACCATTATTTGCTTTTTTCCCAAAATATCTGAAAACGAGCACAATTACAGCAAGTTGAACAATTATAAGGATAAACGGATTGACAGAAAATCCTGCCGGAAGATACCCGAAGAAAAGGGAAACAAGACCTATTGCAAAAGCATACGGCAGCTGGGTTCTCACATGCTCGATGTGACTTACTCTGCATGACATGCTTGACATTATTGTCGTGTCTGAGATCGGAGAGCAGTGATCTCCGAAGATAGCTCCGGTAAGTATTGCGCCTGTTACCGAAAAAATGAATGTTTCCAAGTTAATAGACGCATTCTGAGCCATTGTTACGGCAAGAGGAAGAGCTGTCGGGAAAAGAAGCGCCATGGTCCCCCACGATGTCCCTGTTGCAAAACTCGCAACAGATGCTGTAACAAAAACAAGTGCGGGCAGAGACCAGACCGGAAGTGTTCCTGAAAGAAGAAAGGAGATGTATTCTGCGGTCTTAAGCTCTGTAACAACGGCACTCAAAGCCCATGCAAGAACAAGGATTATCATTGCCGTAACCATTGATTTGACCCCTTCCACCCACGATGAAACGGCTGTTGAGACCGAGCCGGTCCGGTTAAGTATCATTGAAACAGCGGCTACGATCGAACCGATTAGAGACCCCCATATCAGAACACGGAAGGAATCTGCGGAAGCGATGATATCCTTGAGTGTCGGAGACCCGCCTTCAAAAGCAGAATAACCGCTTACAATTATTCCGGAAATTGTCACAACGATTAAGGTCGTTATCGGCAGAGCCGCCGTATACCATCTGCATTTTGAAGGGTCTATCTCTTTAAACGAGCTGAAATCTTCCGGTGGGGCATTTTCTTCATCTGCATATCCGTCCGCTGCTTTTTTCTCGGCTTTCAACATCGGTCCGAAATCTCTTTTCATCCAGATAAAGACCGGTATGAACAGAAGAAGAAGTATTGCATAAAATCTGTATGGAAGGGAATAGATGAAAACGGTGTACGGATCACTTTCTATCCCCGATGCCTTGAGAGCGTCACCTATAAGTCCCACTTCATATCCGATCCATGTGCTTAAAAGTGCGACAGATGCCACCGGAGCGGTCGTTGAATCAACAATAAAGCTCAGTTTTTCGCGGCTTATTTTGTGGCTGTCGGTCAAAGGACGCATCGAGTTTCCGACAATGAGCGTATTTGCATAATCATCAAAAAAAATGAAAAGCCCCGCCGCCCATGTAAGGATCAGCGATTTTGACGGGGTGTCTGTCCTTTTTGAAAGTGCGGCAACTATTCCGTGCATTCCGCCTGAAGCTGTTATGATGCCGACCATTCCGCCGATCATGAGGGAAAAAAGAACTATCATTATGTGGGATTCTTCGTTAAGCCCCTTCACAGCATAGTTGTCTATCGTTTTTAAAAATCCTGAAAAAAATGAATAGGTTAAAGAGTTGTCGTTATTTATGAGAACAATGACCGCTCCTGACCATACACCGCAGAAAAGAGAAATTATCACCTGCTTTGTGAGGAAAGCGAGCCCTATGGCAACAACCGGAGGAATTATTGAAAGTGTCTGTCCGCCCTGAAAAATGATCAAAAAACATATAAGAATGAAAACCGCGCAATATATGAATTCCGGCTTCAGCGATCTCATAGATCCCCGGGCGTTTTCATCTTTCTTGAAGCGAGATGCCGTCTGTACTCCTGATCTATCGCTTCAGGATCACCGCTGTTGTAGACGACAACATTCCTCAAAAAAAGATATGAGTCGATAGGAAGGTCTGAAAACTCAAGAGCAAGACCGTCATGATCTTTTCTTACAACAATTCCGGTCAGTTCTATTTCACCGACAGTTGAATCTGAAATGATCTTCACTGTCAGGTTCACACTTTTTCCCAAAGCAAGATCAAGATCTGTCGCAAGGTATATTCCCGAAAGACTTAAATCTCTGACACTACACACTTTTTTCATGTCGTTATAGTTGATCAGCGCGTCAACTCTAAAATTTACACGGCTCATTTTTCTCTTGCTCATTTTTATCTCCCGACCGGCTTACATATCAATATCCATCGATTTTCTCATTTTCGGAGGATTCGCAGAAACATACTTGAAATTCACTTCCACAACATCCTCTGATTCTCCTTCCGGAAAAATGGTTTCTGAAAGTTTTTTCACAACACACAGAGGTACTTTCGGATCGGGAAAAGTGTTGCCGGTGATTTTCATATCTTCGGCTTTTCCTTCTTCCGTGACAATGAATTTTATTGTGAAATTTCCTCCTATCCCAGGCGTAACAGCAGCCGCTTCCTCATAACAAGTCCTGAATTTTTTCATTTCAGACAGCGACAGTATCATTCTTGATCTTTTATCGTCAGGATCAATTTTTTTCTTCTGTTTCAGCGGCTTGAAAACGAGTGTGTAGTCAAGCTCTCTGAGTTCTCCGGGCCTGAACGGGAGTTCTTTCATATCTTTCGCTATACATTCAGCGATTTTGTTAAAAGAAGAAGCCACCCTTTTGTATGATGCTTTCTCTACAAATCCCGACTCGTCAATGATAATGTTGTATTTTATTGTCATTTCAGAAGCATTCCCGATCGGTGTGAACTGTTTGTAGCAGTCAATGATCTCAAGGTCGAGCTGCTTCATTTTTTTGTTCATTTCCTTATCTTGAGTGTATCCTCTGATCGCAACTCTTTCGCCCCCTTTCATCGAGGCCTCGCCAATTTCCGGATCAGATTCCGCTTTTGCTCTTTCTGCTTTTGCCTCACTGCTTGCACAGGAGAAAATCGAGAAGAAAAAAGAAGCAGCAGCAAAAAAAAGTATCAGTTTCAGTTTCAAAACACACCCTCCGTTTAATTACCCGGTAAAGTTTAAACAGCTTTGCTTATTAGTCAAACTTTCGTACTTTTACAAATAATTAATTTCTTGACACAAACCTGCACAAAAGGCATATTTCACCGTTTTTTCAGGAGGATTGAATGAAAAATCTGATACTTGCTTCGGGTTCACCAAGGCGGCTTGAACTTCTTTCGTATTTCGGCTTTGATCTGAAAGTGATAAAGCCGGATACTGATGAAACAGTTGATCCTGCCTTGACTCCGCAGGAAGTTGTCATTTCGCTTGCTCTTCAAAAAGGAAATGCTGTCGCTCATATCGTCGGGACAAAAACTCCGCTCTTAAGTGCCGACACGATAGTTGTCATTGATGACGAGATCATAAATAAACCGGCGGACAAAGATGATGCGATAAATATGATTTCAAAGCTAAGCGGCAGAACTCATTCGGTTTTTACAGGTGTAGCAATATTTTTTAATGACACAGTTGATACATTTTTTGTCAAAAGCGATGTCACATTCAAGAAACTTTCAAGTAAAGAGATCTCAGATTACTGCGACACCGATGAGCCGTATGACAAAGCAGGCGCTTATGCAGTTCAGGGAATCGGCGCCTTTATGGTGAAAAGCATCAACGGCTCATATTCAAATGTGATCGGACTGCCTGTCAGCGAAGTTATTGAGCATTTCCAGAAACTTAATATTATTAACGGCTTGAAATAACAGTCACCCATATTTATACCCATAAATACCCAGAAATTTGATTTTCAGTGCGTCAAAATCGAAAAATATCATAATAATTTGCGATTCCATTCCAAAAATATTATAATAATTTTGGATTTTGGTTTATGGAGGAGCAGAAAATGATAGGAAGATATTTAATTGAAGAGATCAGAAAAAGGATGTTCAAGGAAAAAGCCATTGTAATAATGGGGGCAAGGCAGGTGGGGAAATCCACTCTTGTTGAGATGGTGCTTGAAAATTTCAGGAATGATCACAGAATACTGAAACTTAACGGTGATGATTCTGACACAAGAACAATTTTTGAAAACCCGACTTCAACAAAGATCAGAAATATTATCAGCGGACACACGATTGTTTATATTGATGAAGCACAGAGAATTCCCGAGATCGGACTTGTTCTTAAAATCATGATTGACAACTTCAATGATATTCAGGTGATAGCAACCGGATCATCATCGTTTGAGCTTTCAGGAAAAATCAACGAGCCGCTTACGGGAAGAAAATTTGAATACACTCTTTTTCCGCTCTCTTTTGAAGAAATGGTCAGGCACACTAACTATCTTGAAGAAAAAAGAATGTTTGAACAGCGGCTTATTTTCGGATCATATCCTGATATAGTAAACAACAATAACGATGCGGGAGATCTTCTGAAGTGGCTTGCCGGAAGTTATCTCTACAAAGACATAATGGCACTGGAAAATATTCAGAAACCGGTGCTGCTTGAAAAGATACTTAAAGCGCTTGCCCTTCAAGTCGGAAGCGAGGTGAGCTATAACGAAATTGCTCAACTTGTAGGTGCTGACAATGCAACTGTTGAAAAATATATTGACCTTCTTGAAAGGGCGTTCATTGTTTTTAAGCTTCCGGCACTCACTGGAAATGTGAGAAACGAGATCAAAAAAGGAAAAAAGATCTATTTTCTTGATAACGGAATCAGAAATGCTGTGATCGGCAATTTCAATTCGGTACATTCAAGAACCGACATCGGTGCACTTTTTGAGAATTTCATAATCTCTGAAAGAATAAAGTATTTAAATTACAGAAGAAAAAATGTCTCAAGCTATTTCTGGAGAACTACTCAGCAGCAGGAAATTGACTATATTGAAGAAGAAGCAGGTCTTTACAGTGCATACG
>JAGOEX010000254.1 GCA_017997475.1 bacterium | reverse complement strand
TGAGCACTTCTGAAGTTTCCATGACGACAAGAATATCAGTGCTTCCCGGAGAAAGTATCGGTGAATATGCGTTTCCGCAGGCAAATGTCGAAATAACGCTTCCGCCAAGCTGAGCCATTCCGTGAGTGTCACCTTTTACAATTCTCGCCTCGCTGTATGGAGTTCGGAGCGCAACTTCACTTAAAACCTTGCCGAAAAAGAGGTTCCCCTGTCCACCTATTCCTCTGATCGCGATCCTCAATGATTCAGGAAGATCTTCCTTTTTCACTGTCGCCGATGTAAAAACCTTGGGAGCCGGAAGTTCAATCTTTTCAGACACCTTCCTGTTTTCTTCATCAATCGGAACGATTGCTCCGAAAGGGCATCTCTGCATGCAGACCTGTGTATTTCCGGCGCAGTTGATACAGAGATTCGTGAATTCCGGATAACCGTCTTCGCCGAATTTTATTCCGGGACAGATGTTGCATCTTCCGCATTTTTTGCATTTTTCCCTGTCAAAACGGATAGTTCTCTTTTTGAGTTTCGGGTCAACTATCTGCTGACATGCCCCTTCAAGAACAAGATTTGTGAACTGACCTCTTTCAGCTTCATCAAGTGCTTCAGTAAGTGCTTTTTCAACACCTTTGAGATCATAGGCATTCACTGCAACAACATTGCACTCTTCAGCTAGAATCGCTTTTTTAAGATTGAACTTGTTCGGAACGCCCGCAAGGTTCATCTCACTTGTCGGAGCCGGCTGACCGCCAGTCATTGCTGTAATTCTGTTATCAAGTACGACTTGAACTCCCGGAACATTCCTGAAAACGCCGTTTCGAGTCGCATCAAGACCGCTGTGACACTCACAACTGTCCCCGATGACGCTCACAACTTTTGAAACCATTTCAGGTCTGCTCATGCAGAAACCCTGCCTCATCGCATCACTTCCGCCCATGCAGAGAATTGTGTCGATACCCTTGTTGAAATAAAGGAGCGTCGAACAGCCAATCTCACCGAACCCTGCATATAACTTCCCTTTTTTCCTAAGGTTTTCTGCCGCAAGACCATAAGCTTTATAAGGACACCCAGGGCATATTGAAGGGGGTCTCATTAACGGTTTCACATCAATTTTCAAAGGAGTTATATCGAAACTGATCTGAATATGTTTTTTAAGAAAACTTATCACTTCAAAAGGAGTCCAGTCGGTAATTACCGAATTTTTCTCCTTGCCGATCACTTTGATCCCTTCCACTGCAATTTTTTCCTGCAGAAAAACATCGCCGTCTTCAAAAACAAAAAGAGGCCCCGTCACTTTTGCAGCAAATTCCCTGATCCTATTCACCGGAACAGGGTTTGCAATTGACATTGAAAGAATGGAAGGATCTGCTTTAATCGTAACAAATGCCTCTTTTACAATTATGTCGCTTTCTCCGACAACAATTACTCCCCAGTCATCAGTCCCAATATGCTCACTCATAAAATCTTCGCTTTTCTCTGCATATTCAAGCAGTTGAGGAATTCTAACCTTATTGACTTCGTTATAGTTTTTTCTTGCAATACCCGGCATTAGCATCCACTCATGAAGATTTTGAGGAAGCGGTCTCGGCTCTATCTTTCTTGGCTCTCTGGTTGTCACAAGCCCTTCGCTGTGAGCTAATATTCCGCTTGCAAGAACGCATACCTGAGTTCTGAACTTTCTTGAAATGTCTGCTGCCAGAAACGCAATATCATACATTTCCTGATGATCTCTCGGCTCAAGAACAGGAATTCTTGCCGCAGAAAGAAAATATCTTGCATCGATCACATGCTGGGTTGAAGAGGGAACATAATCAGTAGCCGCATAAACGACAAATGCTCCTGACTGTCCCGTGTAGAAAGCGGAAGTGGTAATTGTGTCGCCTGCCTGAAAAAGACCGGGGATCTTCATTGTGACAAGGGCATCCATTCCTGCAACGCTGTGACCGATCGTTACAGCAGTCGCCACGGCCTCATTAACGCTCCAGCCGACAGTCATTCTGTCAGCAACATATTTGAGATTTTTATCAATAACTTCCGTGCTCGGAGTTCCCGGATAGCCGTCAGCGGCATGATAGCCGGCATGAACAACACCAAGCGCAAAAGCGGTGTTTCCCTGAACAATGAACCGGCTCCCTGCCGGCGAATCAACAAGCTTTTTAAATTCGGACAATTTTCTCTCCTTTTTGAATTATGCTCTTTCAAGCTCAACTGTAAAATGTCTCATTATAGGAGCTTCTTTAATAATTTTCAGACCTGTTTTTATTTCATTTCTTCTGTCATAAACATTTTTAAGTGCCGCGGCGACATATGCCATGTGGTTATCTGTATAAAGTCGTCTTCCCACTGCGAGTCTCAAAAGTTCAAGATTCGGATATCTGTTCTCTCTTGTATCCGGATCTCTGTCAGCAAGAAGAGTTCCGATCTCAACACCCCTCACACCCCCTTCGATATAAAGTTCAACACCCAATGTCTGAGCAATGAACTGCTCTTTAGGAATATGGGAAAGGAATCTCTTTGCATCAACAAAAATTGCATGACCGCCGAAAGGTTCCTGAACAGGCACACCGTAATCTTTGAGCAATTTTCCAAGATACTCTATCTGACCTATTCTCTGTCTTAGAAAATCAAACTCCGTTGACTCCTTAAGCCCTACGGAAAGAGCTCCCATGTCTCTTCCCGCCATGCCGCCGTAAGTAATGTAACCTTCATATACAATGTTGAAAACAGACGCTTTTTCAAACAGCTCCCTGCTTCTCAGTCCTATGAAACCACCGATATTTACTACCCCGTCCTTTTTTGAACTCATTGTACAGCCGTCAACAAAACTGAACATTTCATAAACGATCTCTTTTATCGTCTTGTTCTGATATCCGTCTTCTCTGATCTTGATGAAATAGGCGTTTTCAGCAAATCTTGCGGCATCAAAAATAACTGTTATGCCGTACTTTCTGCAAAGTGCACTGACATCTTTTATATTCTGCATTGAAACCGGCTGTCCCCCTGATGAGTTGCAGGTGACAGTAATTATACAAAGAGGAATGTTGTCCTTTCCGTACTGAATAAAAACTTTTTCAAGCTTTTCAAGATTGATATTTCCCTTGAACGGATGATCGACCGTTGTATCAAAAGCTTCATCGATCGTACAATCTATCGCTCTTGCGTTCCGAAACTCGATATGTCCTTTTGTTGTGTCAAAGTGGCTGTTGCCGGGAACCACTTTGCCTGTTCCGTCTTTTCCGATCATAGCTGAAAACAGAACATTTTCCGCTGCTCTTCCCTGATGTGTCGGAAGAAAATAAGGAAACCCGAGAAGCTCCCCGATAGTTTCCTTTAACTTATAAAATGATGACGCTCCCGCATAACTTTCGTCTCCGAGCATCATTTCCGCCCACTGATGACTACTCATCGAGCCCGTTCCCGAATCAGTAAGCAGATCAATGAAAACCTGCTCACTTCTAAGGTTGAAAAGATTGAAACGGGCATCTTTGATCCACTTGACCCGTTCTTCCTTCGTGCTTGTTTTCAAAGGTTCAACAACTTTGATCCTGAAAGGTTCCGCATAAGGTAAATTCATGGCAGTCTCCACAATAATTAATATAACAGAGCCAATTGCAAAACTATTTTCGTAAAAAAGTACAGGATGTCAACTTCTGAAAAGTTAAGCCACAAGGTGCGAATTTTCTGCTGATTTTGCGGAACAAAAAAAAAGCAGATAACATGTTGAAATAA
>JAGOEX010000253.1 GCA_017997475.1 bacterium | reverse complement strand
ACCAGACCTGTGCGATAAGATCGGATTCAACTCTTTTCTGCTGGGGAACCGGAACCGGTATTTTTTCAGGACTTGACAGTATGAAGGAAATCAGTTCCGGCTGGGTTGATGTGTCTGTCGGTCAATACGATGCCTGTGGTGTTAAAACCGATGGGTTCCTTTACTGTTTCGGGAAAAACATGAATGGACTGTTTTTCGGTGACGGCAGAGATTATGCTGAAGAACCAGTCAGAATTGATTCCGGAAAATGGAAAGCAGTTAAATCGGGTTTAACCTACAAGTGTGCCATTTCAGAGGATGAAGGGCTTTACTGCTGGGGTTATAACGATGTTGGTCAGATCGGTAACGGTAAAAAGGGAAATCGGGAATATCCGGATAAAATTGATGATGAAGAATGGACAATGATTTCTTCAGGACATGTTTATAGCTGCGGAATAAAAGATGAAAAAATCTATTGCTGGGGAAACAACTATTCAGGTCAGCTTGGTGACGGAACATATAATGACCGGCAGACACTGGTAAGAGCAGGCAATAAAAACTGGAAAACCGTATCGGCTGAAGGATTGTCAACTTTTGCCATTGACGGGGACAACAAACTTTATTTCTGGGGAAACAGTTACGAAAATTATGTATCTGATATCTTTGAACAGAAAAACTATACAGGGCCTGTCATTGTGGATGACGGGAGCTGGCGACAAATTTCAACCGGCTACAACCACACCTGCGGAATAAGATCAGATAATCATCTTTACTGCTGGGGTTATAACGGAGATGGTCAGCTCGGATTTGAAACTTTTTATTATAATGGCGAATATGGAAAAGATAAGCCGGAAAAAGTCAATGATGAAGAATGGATGTCAGTTTATGCCGGTGATAGTCAGACTTGTGCACTGAATAAGGAAAACCTTCTTTTCTGCTGGGGACATTCTCATTATGGTTGTGATTCTTATGAGCCGAATTTTCTGATAAGGCAGGTTAGTTATATGAAATGGAAAAAAATTGATCTGATGCGTGATACATACTGTGGAATAACTGAAGAAGATGATCTCTACTGCTGGGGAGATAATGGTGCCGGCCAGGTTGGAATCGGAGAGATTAATTCATCTGTCATCTGCGAACCGGCAAAAGTCGGAAACCGGAAATGGAAGGAAGTTTCAACAGGTTTTTCAGGAGTATGCGGTATAGACAGTGAAGATGATCTCTACTGCTGGGGACAGAATCGATACGGTTTTCTTGGAATTGAAGTCGTAAATGACAAATATTATTCAGAAATTCCAGTAAAGGTCGGAAGAAAGAAATGGAAATCAGTTTCACTAGGATACGAGTCTGTCTGTGCTCTTGATGATTCCGGCAAACCCTACTGCTGGGGAAATAATTTTACCGGAGCACTTGGAAACAATCTGGCATGGGTTGAAGAAAAGTTCAGAGTGTTGAGATAATTGGCAAATGATCTGGCATGAAAAAAGTTGAGCAAGTATAAAAAAACGGATGCAAAAATCAATAACGGTCTTGACTCACAATTTTTGTGCTTATAAATATCGCTGTTTCCGGTTTTGATCACCGGAAAATGTTTATTTTTACTTACTTTTTATATTGTGGAGGTAACGATGAAATTAAGACCTTTGAACGACAGAGTGATCGTAAAAAGAGTTGAAAGTGAAACTAAAACTGCCGGAGGGATCATCATTCCTGACACTGCAAAAGAAAAACCGGTAGAGGCGGAAGTTGTTGCTGTGGGTATCGGCAAACTCATGGATAACGGTGAAAGACAGAAAATGCAGGTAAAGGTCGGAGACAAGATCCTTTTCGGCAAATACAGCGGAACCGAAGTGAAGATAAACGGTGAAGAGCATCTGATTTTAAAAGAAGATGATGTTCTTGCAGTTGTTGAATAAATTCAAATAGTTATAAAAGGAGAAAAAAAATGAGTGCAAAACAGATATATTTCAGTCACGATGCAAAATCAAAAATACTCAAAGGCGTCAACAAACTTGCTGACACAGTAAAGATAACACTCGGACCGAAAGGAAGAAATGTCGCAATCGAAAAAAGCTTCGGTGCTCCCAAGATCACAAAAGACGGTGTAACAGTTGCAAAAGAGATCGAACTTGAAGATAAAATTGAAAATATCGGAGCCCAGCTTTTAAAAGAAGTCGCTTCAAAGACAAGCGATGTTGCAGGAGACGGCACAACAACAGCTACAGTGCTTGCTCAGTCAATAGTAAGCGACGGTTTCAAATATGTTACAGCCGGCTACAGTCCGGTAATGCTCAAGAGAGGAATCGACAAAGCAGTTGCCCAGGTTGTTGAAAAACTTGATTCGATCACAAAGAAGATCTCGACTTTTGATGAAATTGCAAGTGTAGGAAGCATTTCAGCAAACAACGATAAAGAGATTGGAAAGATCATCGCTGAGGCAATGGACAAAGTGGGCAAGGAAGGGGTTATCACAGTTGAAGAGGCAAAAGGGATGGACACATATCTTGAAACAGTTGAAGGTATGCAGTTCGACCGCGGATACCTGAGCCCTTATTTCGTAACAAATGCTGAGAAAATGCAGGTAGTTATGGAAAACCCGTTCATACTTGTATATGACAAGAAAATAACAAATCTCAAAGATCTTGTTCCGGTACTTGAAGGTGTCGCTCAGCAGGGCAGACCTCTTCTTATAATTGCTGAAGATGTTGAAGGCGAGGCACTTGCAACTCTCGTTGTGAACAAACTTCGCGGAGTTCTCAACATTGCCGCTGTTAAAGCTCCCGGATTCGGTGACAGAAGAAAAGCAATGCTCGAAGATATCGCAATTCTTACCGGCGGACAGTTCATCAGCGAAGAGATCGGCAACAAACTTGAGAACACAACTGTTCAGATGCTTGGAAGAGCAAAGAGAATAGTCATTGACAAGGATAACACAACGATCGTTGACGGTGCAGGAAAAGAAGAGGACATCAAAGCGAGAGTTAAACAGATAAAAGCACAGATCGAAGAGACAACATCTGATTATGATAAGGAAAAACTTCAGGAACGGCTTGCCAAACTTGCCGGCGGAGTTGCAGTTATCAATGTAGGAGCCGCAACAGAAGTCGAAATGAAGGAAAAGAAGGACAGAGTTGACGATGCTCTTCATGCGACCCGTGCCGCAGTTGAAGAAGGAATAGTAGCAGGCGGCGGCACATGTCTGCTCCGTTGCAAGGATGTTCTCAAGAAGGTCAAGACCGAAAATGAAGAAGAGAAAGTTGGAGTAGAGATCATCGCAAAAGCTCTTGAGGCACCCATCCGCCAGATCGCCGCAAATGCAGGAGTTGACGGAAGCATCGTTGTCAACACAGTTGCGAAAAACAAGGATGAAGAATGGGGATTTGATGCCGCAAAAGGTGAATATAAGAACATGATCGAAGGCGGTATCATCGATCCGACAAAAGTTACAAAAAGTGCACTTATGAACGCCGCTTCGATAGCTTCGACACTTCTTACGACAGAGGCGGTAATAATTGAAGCTCCCAAAAAAGATTCTGCTCCGGCAATGCCTGACATGGGCGGAATGGGCGGCATGGGTGGCATGATGTAGTTCCTGTCATAATGTCAATTTGCCTATTTGTCACAAGATAATCCATCGTAAATACCTGAAATAAAAAGACATCTCATCTGGTATAAAAATTGCATTTATGGGGGTCGTTTTGTTTTTGATGAGGTGATCATTTTATGAAAAGTAGGACAATTCTAAATG
>JAGOEX010000252.1 GCA_017997475.1 bacterium | reverse complement strand
TGTGGGTTGTTTTCGCCCCCGAGAAAGTTGACACGATAATACAGAAAAGTTCCGAAAACGAAGCAAAATTTGATATTGATCCGTTCGTTCCGGGGCTTGAATATGCGACAGGAAAGGATATTCTAAGCAGGATCAATCCGGCATATGCCGACAAAGGGTGGTCTTCAAGGGTTTTTCCTGCAAAGAACCCGATACTCAAAGTCGAGAACGAAAAGAAAAGCAAGGGTGTCGGGCTTTATGATGTTATGTCAAGGATAGGAGCGCACGAAGTTGTCGTCGAAACTCCTAAGAACAACATATTCTTTGACCAGCTTTCGATCGAAGAGATAGCTGATGCGTTCAGCATAATCAGGGACAGAGTGAACGATCTTAAAAAGGATTCCCGGTTCAGATACATAATGGTGACAAAGAACAGAGGTCTTGCCGCAGGTGGCACTATAAATCATAACTATTCAGAAATAAAGGCATTTCCGTTCATTCCTCCGATAGTTCAGTATAAGCTTGAAAGTTGTAAGCAGTACTACATGATGAAAGAGAGGTGTCTTCTCTGTGATATAATCGAACAGGAGCTTTTCGACCGCAAGAGGGTGATATATGAAAATGATCAGTTCATTGCGATCTGTCCTTATGCAAGCAGATATCCTTTTGAGATAATGATACTTCCAAGAAAACACTCTAATATTTTTGAAAAGATACCGGAAGAATCGGTGAAAGAACTTGCAAAGATAGCAAAAGTTGTTTTCTATAAACTGAGAAAAGGGCTGAATTCTCCTGCTTATAACTGTGTTTTTCATTTTCAGCCGGTTAACAGCGGAGCGGATGAAGTTATTGAAAACCTATCATATCACTGGCATCTGACAATAATTCCAAGACTTACGAGAATTCCTTCAGAAATGCTTGAAGCAGGTGTCTATGTCAATCCGACTTTTCCTGAAGAAGCGGCAGAATTTTTAAAGAATATCAGGGAGTAACTCATCCCGCTACTATTTTTCCCTGTCCCATTTCCAGCGGCCGTTGCCGCCCCAGTTCATCATTTTTGTATAACCTTTCTCTTCAAGCTTTTTTATAACCATCTGTGCTCTTCCCCCTGTTTCGCAGTAGAAAATCAGATATTTGTCCTTGGGAAGTTCATCAAGACGGTCCATGACAGTTGAAGACGGGAACGACTTTGCTCCAGGAATATGACCTTTTTTGTAAGCAGATTCAGGCCTTACATCAATTATCCAGATGTCATCTTTGGGTTTTTCGACCAGTGCCTTCAAACTTTCCGGCTCAAGATACTGTTTGAGCGTTTCCCCTTCACTTGAAACATAACCCTCGTGGCATGAAGTCACAAGGAACAGCACCGATAAAATAACAGCGGAAAAAACGATTTTTCTCAACATGGAACACCTCCAGAAGTTTGTAAAAAAACTATATTGATTTTGTCATAAAACCCTGTTTATGCAAGAAAAATAAAAACACAAAGAATAATAGTAAAAGGATTGGACCTCCCCAAAAAAAGTGGAAGTTTTGCAATTAGTAAACATCTAATTTAAAATGGAGACTTTGATGGGCAGAGAGAGGAACAAGAAATTGTATGACAGGGAATTCAAACTGAACGCGTTAAAACTTCTTGAAAAGGGCGAAGTGAGCATGACCAAGCTTGCGAAAGACCTTGGTGTAAACATCAACACTCTTTCGAACTGGCGGAAGCAGTACGCGAAGAATGCAGAGAAGGCATTTGAGCGGACGATAGAGCTGAGTCCGGAGCAGAAGAGGATCAGAGAGCTTGAGAAACAGCTTAAGCATGCACTTACGGGGAACGAAATATTAAAAAAAGCGTCTGACTTCTTTGCGGGAGCAGACAAATGAAGTACCGGTTCATGGAGGACCACAGATCCCGCTTCACTGTTGCAGAGATGGCTGCACATTTAGGGGTTAATGTAAGCGGTTATTATTCCTGGCGGAATCGCGTGCCGAGTCCTCGTGCAGTAAAGCGTGCTGAACTTGAGGACAAGGTTAAGAAGATATTCTTTGAAAGTCACGAGACATACGGAAGTCCCCGTGTTTATTGTGAATTAACGAGGGACGGAGAAGAATGCAGTCTGAATACGGTTGCTTACATCATGAGGAAGCTCGGTCTTGTTGCGAAAGCCGGGAGGAAGTTCAAGGTTACAACTGATTCGGATCATCCTTATCCGCCGTCACCGAATCTTCTTGCTCAGCAGTTTAATGCGGCATCACCTGATGAAAAATGGCTTTCAGACATCACCTATATAAGAACTGACGAGGGTTGGCTGTATCTGTGCGTAATACTTGATGTTTTCAGCAGGAAAGTTGTCGGCTGGTCGATGATGGACAGAATAAGCCGTGATCTTCTGATATCGGCATTTCACATGGCGTATAATTCGAGGAAACCGAAGGAGGGATTCATCTTTCATTCAGACCGTGGAAGCCAGTATGCCTCAATGGAGTTCAGAAAACTTTTAAAAGTCAGAGGCATTCATCAGAGCATGTCAGGAAAAGGGAACTGTTACGACAATTCTCCTGCGGAATCGTTCTTCAAAACGCTGAAGACCGAGGAAGTTTACTGGCACAAATACCGCACGAAGGCAGAAGCGAAGATCAACCTGTTCAGATATATTGAGGGTTTTTACAATACGAGGAGGATACATTCAAGTTTGGGATATAGATCCCCGAAAGAATTTGAAATGATTTATAAAATGGATAAATTAAGAGGGGCTGCGTGAAAAAATGTGTACACTTTTTCTGGGGAAGTCCAATCATTGAATCGGGAGAACTCTGTGACGGAAATTCAGTTGCATGTACAACGATAAGTTCTTCTTATATAAGCGGCTCAGCATATTGCAATTCAACATGCAATGGATACAATGAAGGGAACTGTGAGACGGACGGATGGTAAATATGCGTAATATCCTGACAACACTGTTTTTACTGTCATTTTGGTCATGCACCGCATGCAACGGGAACAGTCAGAATAATGATTCTGATAATATACTTGATTTTGATCATGATTCGCAGATTTTGCCTGATTCACACGATTTTGACACAAGTTCAAATGATGATATTACGGAAAACGAGCAGTCGGACTCAGATTCGGACAACAGCCACTGTCCTGATCCTGACAAAGTTGACTTTCCTTATTATGATAAAAACGGAAAAATGCATTTCTGCCGTCCTTGCGATCTTGAAAACAGTGAATTTATAAAAAAAGATCCTTCCTGTGTATCGAATTTGTGGCGCTTTGAAAACGAGAAGAAATGCGGACTTTATCCCAAGTACGACTGTTGCGGATACCCTTGTGAAATAAAAGAGATAGAGCCTGTATATTGGGAATCAAATGTCAGCAAATGTGATATAGATCCCCAACCTCTTGTCGATGGACAATACTGGACAGGAGGATCGGGCAGAAGACACTGGTCAAATATTTCTGATGGAAAGCTTGGGTTTATTATGAGTGCATGGAAGCCGGATTGTATGGTCGTTAGTCAGTACAGAGCATTTGAATATGATATGAACAATAAGTCCTATAAGGTTTTCGGACCGGCATCTCTGGGACATTCCTATCATAAAGGATCTGTTTTTACAACCACGTTCGACTTCAATAAAATTAAAAATGTTGATGATGTTCAACCGGGAATTTCAAATTACTGGTATTATTACAGCAATGGTAAATATCAGGTTGCTTATGATAAACCCTCGACTGCACCAAGTTATCCAACGATGAA
>JAGOEX010000037.1 GCA_017997475.1 bacterium | reverse complement strand
ATACGGGAAACACAGGAGATACGGGAAACACAGGAAATACAGGTGATACAGGAAATACAGGAAATTCCGGAGATACAGGCAATACAGGTGATACGGGTAACAGCGGCTGCATAGGCAATGGACTTGATGAAGACGGTGACGGAATAGATGACAACTGCGACAACTGTCCTGCAAGTTTTAACTCTGGTCAGAAAAATACACAGAATGACGGGATAGGAGATGTTTGTGAAGCGCCGTTCAATTACGACCTTCTTTCTCAGATAACTGTTTTCGAACCGTTTATTGATCAGCAGCCGTCATGGTCCCCAACTGGTGGAACATGGAATTACGGCAGTAGTGAAATGAGCATTTCAACATCACCGTACGGTCAGAACAATTACTATTCTTATCAAATTCCCAATGGTCCTTTTTCAGTTGAAGTAACTTTCCGGTACGATGAAGGAGATCTGGGCGGAAACAGTTATGCGGGATTGCTGTTTTCTGTGCAGCAGGTCAGCAATGATACTCACTGGTACACATGTCTTTTTCGCAGAGATAACAACGAGCTTGCTATCTGGAGGTATGCCGGCGGTTCAAGTATCGGATTTGTCAAAGGCGCAACAGCTACAGCGCCTGCCACAGACGATCAAATTCACAAAGTAAGGGTTTTTTATAACGGTTCTGAGATTCGCTGTTCTTTTATGGATGAGGCGGGAGGAACCGGAGAAGTTGTAATTTCAGGCGGTGATGTTCAGCAGGATATGAGTGGAAGGGCCGGACTGAGAGTTTATAATGAAAGGACGGTATATACATCTTTTGTCGTTTATCAGTAACAAATCTAAAGGTTTGCAATGAAGAAATTTTTAATATCCTTAACGATCCTGATATTTTTTGCCGGTTGCAGTGATGACGGCAGGGTTAAGAGTGATCTTGAAGAATCTGTTGATGATGCAGTTTATGAGGAATCTGATGATATTCCGGATGATGATCCGGTTGACAGTGAAAATGATGAAGATTCGACAGAAAAATTCAGTTTTGATATTCAGCGGGTCTATAACGATGTTGCATGGTTTGCCCACGCTGACCGTACAGGCAGACAGCCCGGAACTCAAGGTAATGCTGATTCTGTGGAATATGTCAGAGCTCTTTTTGATGAGCTTGGTCTTATGCCGGCAGGTGATGGTGAAACATATCTTCAGTCATTCAGTTTCGATCAGTGGGTGATCACAGGAACTCCTGAAGCTGAAATTGATGGAACGCTCCTTTCAACAGAAACAGGATTTCAGGTTATGCAATATTCCGGAAGAGGTGATGTGTCTGCTGAAGTGGTTTTTGCAGGTCACGGGATTACTGTACCACCTTTTAAAAAGTCTGAATATCCTGACTGTCCTCTTCCTGAAACGGGATATGATGATTTCGCCGGTATTGATGTGACAGGGAAGATCGCTCTTGTCATTCGTCGCGGACCGGGCAATCTGGAATCAGTCCACAACAGCTGTCCTGCTAATGATGCGTGCGTAGCAGCTCCCTGTCTTTGGAATTTCGGTTATAAATCAAAGAATGCCGCTATTCATGGAGCAGCTGGAGTAATAGTCGTGAATCATTATCAGGAATCAGGTGCAGTACCGGCGGGAATGACTCTGGGCGGAGAATACTTTGTTGAGGATCTGCCAGTCATATTTGCCGACCGTGACACAATGGAAGAGACGATACCGGATATGAAATCGTGGTCAGGATCAATTGATGCCGACCTTGTGCCGCAAAGCTCTGAAACTGGAATTAATGCTGAAATAAAAGTAGAGACTGAGATTGAAACCGTGAGAGCAGACAATGTGATAGGTGTTCTCCCGGGAACTGATCAGGAGCTTTCTGAAGAGGTGATCGTTATCGGAGCGCATGTTGACCATCTTGGAAAAGATCCTGTCAGCGGAGGTATCTATTACGGTGCAGATGACAATGCATCGGGTACGGCAGTTGTTATGGAACTTGCAAGAGCTTTTGTCCTTGGCGGTCATAAAACTGCCCGTACTGTTGTTTTTGCCGCATGGAACGCTGAAGAGCTTGGACTCATCGGATCTTGTGAACATGTGGAAAATCCTGCCTTCCCGATTTCACAGACTGTGGCGGCGTGGAGTATTGATATGGTGGGAGCAGGTGACGGATCAGGCCTCGCAGTTTACGGGGCGACACTTTCTTCAAACAGATGGCTTGCAGATGTAATGAGCGGTTATGCAGATAAATTGGAACTCGATCTTGAAATCAATAATGCCCAGCCGCTAGATGCATCAGACCATGTTTGTTTCTACTATGCAGGAGTTCCGGCGGTATTGCTCTCAACTCTCGGAACCCATTCTTATTACCATACTGTGAATGACACCATTGAAACAATAAATAAGAGTGATCTTGAAGCAGCGGTATGGCTCAGCTGGTCGGGAATTTTCCCGATAGCAATGGGCATTGAAGATGATTACTTACAATAGTCAAAAAGCAGCACATAAGCCGGATTCTGTAAAATCCAGTCATTCATCTGGGACGGCAGTTACCTGACGCCTCTAGCGGTCAACCCGGATGCATCGGGCGGGCAACCCTTATCTGCCTCGGCAGATGGCATCTCTATTAGACCTTGCTCTTAAGGGGGTTTGCCTTGCGAACCGTGTCGCCACTGTTCCGGTGAGCTCTTACCCCGCCGTTTCACCTTTTCCTGATCAAGTCAGGTAGTTTGTTTTCTGTTGCACTTTCCGTAGCATCGCTGCTCCTGGCCGTTAGCCAGCCTTATGCCCTTTAGAGTCCGGACTTTCCTCTGATATTATCAGCGACTGGATGTGCTGCTTTTTCACCATTGTAAAAGAACTATTGTTCAGGAGTTTCCTTGTTCTCTTTCTTAACAGGAATTAGAATGCACTGACAGTTCGGACACACTTCTATTCTTGTGGCCCGGAGCACCATGTTGAAGAGTTCAGGTGGAAGTGTCATATTGCAACCGTGACAGACTCTGTCCTCAGCCAGAGCTATCGCTTTTCCATTGGGAGAACTTTCGAATATTCTCTGATATTTACGGTAAACTGCAGGTCTGATGTTCTGAATAAGTTTCTCTCTTTTTTCAGAGATCTTTTCAAGAGTGTTATCAAGCTCTTTAACCCTTTTTTCGTTTTCCGACATCTTTTTTCTGTTTTCTTCGATCTTTTTTACGGTTTCCTCTTCGATGAGCTTAAGTTCATTATTTTTGAACTCTATCTCTTTATCGATCTCAGCAATCTCATCGCTCAAATCACGGTTGAACCGTTTAATGTTGTCAATCTCTCTTAAAAGGGCGTTGTATTCATCCTTGTTTCTGATAGCCGACTGTTTTCCGGTTATCGTCTTGAGTTTGTCCTCGCCTTTTTTGAGAATGTCATCCCTTTTCTGTTTTTCTTCAAGCTGGATGGCTATGGCGCTTCTCAATTCCTTGAGTTTGCCCTCCATTTCCGTGATTTTGGCATTCAACAGCTCATTTTGTTCAGGCAGAGAATCAAGTTCTTCTTCAAGATCGAAAACCTGAGAATCAATAAACTGGAGATCTTTAAGTTTTTTCAGTTCGTCAAGCAACACTAGCCTCCATCATTTGTTATGCAAAAAAAAAGCACTTGTTTTCACAAGTGCTTATTGAATTTATGTTCATGGTAATGTAAATAAACCGCAAAGTCTACCCTCCACAAAATAAGGTGGTGGGCCCAAGAGGAGTCGAACCTCTGACCATCCGGTTATGAGCCGGGAGCTCTACCAACTGAGCTATAGGCCCGTTAGACGCAACCTTTATAATCGCATTTATTAAAATTGCAAATTTTTAAACAAAAAAATTGGAAAAAAATGGATTTTGCTGTAAATTACCGCCTGTGTTATCCGTTTCAACACTTTGCAAAAGAGGGTTTCATGGAATTTTTCGATATTAAAGGCGGAGATGTAATAAGAGGGGAGATAACTCTTTCAGGTAATAAAAATGAGGCACTTCCTGTTATTGCGGCAGCCCTTCTTGCCCGCGGCAGAGTTAAAATAGATAATGTTCCGGACATTCTGGATGTAAAAAACATGCTCCAGATAGCTGAAGATATCGGTGTAACAGTTACAAGACTTTCACAGAACTGTATCGAAATGGATGCTTCGAACATAATTTCAAAACCGCTTGACAAAGAGCTTTGCGGACTGGTCAGAACATCAATTCTTTTTGCGGGACCACTCCTTGCAAGGAACGGATCCGTCATACTTCCTCCTCCTGGCGGTGACGTGATAGGGAGAAGGCGGCTTGATACCCATTTTACCGGTTTTGAACAGCTCGGAGCAACATACAGTCATAGCACCAACGGGTATAATCTTTCTGCAAACCGACTTAAGGGGGCAGATATATTTCTTGATGAAGCAAGTGTTACGGCGACAGAGAATATTGTTATGGCGGCAGTTACCGCAGAGGGAGTTTCGGTGATAAGGAATGCAGCTACTGAACCGCATGTCCAGAACCTGTGCCGGTTCCTTAATAAAATGGGTGCGAAAATATCAGGGCTGGGGACTAATGTACTCAGAATAGAGGGCGTGACCTCTCTGAAAGGATGCGAACACACGATAGGTCCTGATTACATCGAAGCAGGAAGCTATATAGCACTTGCAGCAATGACAGGAGGAGAACTTCTGGTAAAAGATGCCGCCGGCGGGAACGATCTCCGCTCTATATTAAATGTATATAAGAGAATAGGCATAACCACCGTTGCGAAAGGGAACGACATTTTTGTTCCTCATCATCCGAAGCTGTTGATCCAGAAAGACATGAACAATGCGATTCCGAAAGTTGATGACGGTCCGTGGCCTTCGTTCCCTTCAGACCTCATGTCAATTGCAATTGTTGCCGCAACACAGTCGGAAGGGACGGTACTCTTCTTTGAAAAAATGTTTGAAAGCCGTCTGTTCTTTGTCGACAGACTTATCGGCATGGGCGCCAACATAATTCTCTGTGATCCGCACAGGGTTGTCGTTTCCGGCCGGACATTGCTAAGCGGTTCAAAATTGGATTCTCCTGACATAAGAGCAGGAATGGCTCTTCTGATGGCAGCGATTTCAGCGCAGGGTAGAAGTCGCATCTACAACATAAAGCAAATAGATAGAGGATATGAATCAATAGAGCATAAGTTAACTAGGATTGGTGTAACAATTAATAGAAGTAAGGCCTAAAAGGAGTGAAGTTATTGCAAAGTTTTGCATAATTATATAACAATGATGTATATTTTTTGCAGAAAAAACTTGATTTTAAGTTGTTTTTTGATATTGTCGAGGTAGTTACCAGGATGTTTTTCAGGTTTATTAGGAGAAGATAGATGGCTTACAACAACCTAAAAAAAATGAGAGAGAAACTCCTTATGAGCAAGTCGGAACTTGCGAGAAAAGCTGGGGTTTCTGTCCTTACTATCGACAGGATCGAAAAAAACGGTGAGTGCAGGATGGAAACAAAAAGGAAGGTTCTCCTTGCACTGGGTCTTTCTCTTGATGAGAAACACAAAGTTTTTTCTGATGATGACGAAGACTGACCAAAGGAGGCACGAATGTTTTATAACAAACAATTACTCGGGCTTGACCTCGGATCCTATCTGATCAAAGCCTCCAGACTCCAGAAGAAAAGGGGGAAATACTATCTTAAGAAATTCGGATTCATTCCTATTCCTGTCAATACAGTTGTTGATGGAAGCATAATGAATACTTACGAAATGAATGATGCCATAAAAACGCTTCTTGCTAGAGAGCGGCTGAAAGATAAATTCTGTTCAATCTGTATTGCGGATCACGGTATCATTAACCGTATTATAAATGTTCCAAAGGTTACAAAAGAAGTGTTTTACAATGCTCTGAAAGTTGAAGCCGAAACACATATTCCCCACGATATCAAGGAAATATATTTCGACGGTCTGAAAACTGACATTGTTGAGGATGGAAGGGACAGGGTTGTTCTTATCGCGGCAAGAAAGGATCTTGTCGGTGACTTTATTCAGGTTGTTAATGATGCAGGTGTCAGACCGATGTCGGTCGAAATAGATGCCACCGCTCTGGCTAATGTTTTTGAGATAAATTATCCGGAAGAAAAGGACAAGACTGTTGCGATACTTAATGTCGGAGCTTCAAAAATAAATGTAGTGATAATAGCAAACGGCAATGTAAGATTCTTCAGGGACATTCTTACTGGAGGGAACTATATAACAGAAGAGATAACAAGGCGGCTGAAAGTAAGTTTCCAGCAGGCCGAAAGTTTGAAGTCCGGTTCCCACACTACAGGTGATTCCATACTTCCCAATCAGGTTGAAGAAGTGGTGGCCGATGTTGCAAAGAATATGGTCGCTGACATTTCAAGAGTTTTTGACTATTATACAAATACTAATCCGGAAGACAGTGTTACGAAAGTTTTCATAACAGGTGGAACCACCAGAAGTCATACTTTCACACAGACACTCAGGTCCACTCTTGAAATTCCTGTTGAAAAGCTGAATCCTTTCAAAGAGATAATTGTTCCAGGACAGGTTCTTAACAGAGAGGAAGTCGAAGATTACGCACATATTGCGACAATTAGTTTAGGACTGGCACTTCGGAGGATGGACGAACAATGATAAGAATAAATCTTTTACCGGTAAAAGAAGAAAAGCTGATCAATGAGGCGAAAGGCTTCCTTGTAATCTTTGTCATTTCCATTGCGTTGGTCGTTGTGCTTGTTGTTCTTAACAGCGCTGTGCTTGCTGAACGGGAAGCCGAGAGCAGAATGAGGATCGATGAAGCTGACAAGGAGATAGCAAATCTTAAATCGATAATGGGTGAAATTCAGACCCTGAAGGAAAAGAAAGCAAAATTACAGGAAAAGATGGACATGATAGTGAAGCTTCAGGAGCAGAATATCGGTCCCGTCAGGGTTCTTGATGAACTTTCATTAAAAATACCGTCCAATAAGATATGGGTGGAAAAGATCTCTTTAAAAGGGGATAAAATTAATATGGAAGGAAAAACCCTTGAGAATCAGGAAGTTGCGAACTTGATGAAACAGCTTGAAAATTCTCTGTTCTTTTCGGGCATAGAGCTGAAGAAGGTTACAAAGGATAAAGTTGTAGAGGGAGTTCCGATACTTTCCTATGGTTTGAACACGGTTATCCATTACGCAGGCCGCCAGGTACAGCCTGCAGCACCTGCACCCGCTACGGCACCTTCTGCAGAGACAGTTCCTGCACAAGGCAATGCGACTAATTAATAACTGTTGAGGAGTACGATATGAAGGCCCTGCTGGTTAACATCGGAAAATTGAAACCGGCCTATAAGTATGGTGGACTTCTTGGGATCCTTATTGTTATCATGCTTGCATATTACATTACTGTTTATATGCCGCATCTTGATAAAATGGAGTCCCTTTTCGGTGAGTTCAACGCAAAAAAGGCTGAATTTTCCAAAATGGTAGTTCTCGTTCGCGACAGAGGTCAGTTTATGGAAGAGGTGGAAGCCCTTGACAGAGATCTCAAAGTTGCGATCAGTATGCTTCCTGACAAGAAAGAGATTCCTTCGCTACTTAAAAAACTTTCTGATGAAGCAGAAAAGTTCGGACTGGAAGTTTATTATTTTGAACCGCTTGCGGAAAGAAAGAAGGATTTTTATGCAGAAGTTCCGGTATCAATAAAAGTTAAAGGCAGTTTCCATGAGGTTCTGGGGTTTTTTGACAGTGTCAATAAACTTGCAAGAATAGTCAATGTCAGCGATATAGACATCAAAGCTGATACTCAGAAAACTCAAACCAAACAGGTGAAAGGGAATGTTGTAAGTGCCTTCAGCGGTTTTCAGCCCAATAAGACATATCTTGATATTATGTTTAGGGCAACCACTTATAGATTCCTTACATCTGCTGAAATGGGTGGAGGTGCAAATGCTGCAAAATAGTTTCATAAAAATACTTGTTTTCGCTGTTGCAGCATCCATTCTTTACGGATGTTCTAATGAATATCAGATAGAATCCTTTGACTATAAGGCGGAATATGACCGTGTAAGCAAAACAAAGTCAAGTGAAGTCAAAGCTAAGAAAGAGATAGATCTTACCGATATCGCTCAGAGAAAGTCGAATTACCGCTACTCCGCTGTAGGTAAAAAAGATCCTTTCAGAAGTTATTTCGGAGATGTTGCAAGTTTGACAAAACAGAAACAGATAGTTAGTGAACTGCAGAATTTTGATATTACGGACCTTAGACTTACAGCTATTATATGGGGTGTTACTGAACCCAGAGTTGTAATTGTTGCTCCGGATGGCAAGAGTCATATAGTCAAAACCGGCAGTTTCATAGGTAAGAACTGGGGCAAGATAAGCAGAATCCTTCCCGATAAGATAGAGATAGTTGAAACTTACAAAGATCCTCTCGGAAGAAAAATATTGAACAAACTTTATCTTGAATTGCCAATAAAGACTATTTTACAGGAATCGGGTGCTCCGGTAGGTGACGATGAGCTTACTGAGACACCGGGAAGCGGTGAGGATGCCGGGAAAAATACCGGCAGAGAAGAGAAGTTGAGTAACTAATATAGGACGGAGCTTGAAATGAAAAGCATCAGGTTAACATTCGTTCTTCTGCTGATGTTATCGGCAGTAACGATTTCAGCAGCAGCCGGAAACAAAAAAGATGCATTGTCTCTTGAAGTAAGCGGCAATACTACGGTGATCTCCGAAGATTTTGAACAGGTTTATTTCAAGATCGATGGAAATTCAGTAGATATTCTCGGACTGGGAGAGTGCAGGAAGGGGATTGAGTTCAACGGAATTAAAAACGGTTCTGTGAACGGAAAGAACGCTTCCATGATCAATATTCCGCTTGTTGACGGAAGTATGGTCATTGAAGTTAATGCATCCGGTTCAAAAACCGTAAAGACAGGTGATTTTGAAACCATGGTGTCTCTTAAAGAGCAGAAACAGCTGAAAGAGAGCCGGGTGACAATGTCAAAGGATCCTGGTTCAATAAAATTCGCTTTCTCGGTTAAGCCGCAGACGGTCAGATTTTTTTCGCTCACAGGTCCCGACAGACTGGTTTTTGACTTTATAGGTATCAAGGGGAACATGGTTTCTACTAAGGATGCCAGAAGCGCAAATCATCCTTCAGGTTTCAGGGTGGTTGTGGAAAAAGACATTCCGCAATTTTTTGCAGTAACAAAAGGATCAGGATTTGAGTTTACTGTTGACGGAAGAAAGCTTTTCAGTTCATTTGCTCCAGTTACAGATAATAAAGTTGTACAGGTTCCTGTTCAGACGGCTCCTGTAAAAGAAGAAAAACAGGAAGAGAGGGTACCGTCAGTTGAAAAAACAGAGATCACAGGGCTTGCTTTTATAGGTGAAGATCCCGAAATACTTAAGATAAAAGCCGAGAAACAGCTGAATGTCTCAAAAAAGATCGTTGACAGCAAAATTGAAATAACCATCGAAAAGGCGTTCATCGTCAAAGAAAAAGAACAGGTTATTGATGCTTCTTCTTTAAACGGTCCTGTTTCTGAGATAGCTATATTCAACGATAAAGACGATGTTAAGATTCTCGCCAAAATGAAGTCTGCAAAATTTGAGATAGAAATAGAAGATGTTTCTAACGGAAAGGAATTTGTTTTCCAGAATAAAAAAGAAAAGACCCAGGATGTAGCAGGATATTCAGAAGCTCAGATAGTAAGGGTCCCGCAGATGACAACAGGACAGTACGAAGAAGATCCTTTGAAATCCGGCGGGGCTGTTAAAATGGATGAGGAAGTCGTTCAATATACAGGGAAAAAGATCAACCTCGATTTCAAAGAAGTTGATATTCTTGATATTCTCCGTCTTATGTCAGACATAAGCAAGCTTAATATCATTGCCGGTGACGATGTTAAAGGAAATGTCACTGTAAGACTTGTTGATATCCCATGGGATGAAGCTCTGGAAGTAATTCTTAAGAGTAAATCTCTCGGTAAGGAGCGGTTCGGTAACATAATCAGAGTTGCAACAATAAAGACAATGCAGAGAGAAAAGGAAGAGGAGCTAGCCAAGAAAAATGCTCAGAAAAAACTTGAGCCGGTAAAAGTAAGACTTATTCCTGTAAATTATGCAATGGCTGTAAAACTTATGCCTCAGATAAAAGAGCTTTTAACTGATAGAGGTACTGTCAGCACAGATGAAAGAACGAATGTTCTTATTGTTAAAGATGTGGAAGAGATCCTTGATAAATCTGAACAGCTAGTTGAATATCTTGACACGCAGACTCCGCAGGTTCTTATTGAGGCGAGAATTGTTGAAGCTACATCTACTGCTGCACTCGGACTGGGTATTGAATGGGGCACGACACACACTTATACTGATGCGAACGGCCATCCTACAGGGGTTGTGTTCCCGTATAATATGGGAGTAGGTGGAGCGGTTTCAGTTCCGGGACCTGCTGACAGAACAGGTGCTCTCGGTTTTTCTTTCGGTAGTGTAGGTATGATAAATGACCTTAATCTTTCGCTCAATGTCATGGAGTCGGAAGGTAAGATCAAAATAGTAAGTTCTCCTAAAGTTGCTACACTTGATAATACCGAGGCAATGATACAGCAGGGTGTAAGTATTCCTATTACTACAAGAGGTACCGGTGGTGATGTGACAACAAAATATGTTGATGCGACACTTGTGCTTAAAACAACACCTCATATTACTGCAGATGGTTCAATACTTCTCAGTCTTGAGATAAACAAGAGTGAGCCGGACTGGTCAAATGCAAACTACCTCGGAGAGCCGTCAATAATCAAAAAAGAGGCAAAGACAGAAATACTTGTAAAAAGCGGCGACACAGTTGTTATCGGCGGTGTTTATACAAATAAGACATCAATAACAAAAAGAGGCGTACCTCTCCTTTCTCAGATACCGATACTCGGATGGCTTTTCAAGTCTGAAGAAAGCAGAGTGGAAAGAAGCGAACTTCTCATTTTCCTCACACCGAGGATCATGAATAAAGTTAAGTCCTCGATACCGCTTATGAAAAACGAAGGGGAATAGTTCTTTAAAATGCAGTTTGTGTCTGCAGGTGAATCGCACGGAAAAGCGCTCGTCGCAATTTTGAGCGGTTTCCCGGCGGGTTTGAAGTTTGATAGGGTTCTTTTGGAAACTGAATTGATACGGAGGCGATCAGGATCGGCCAGCACCAAACGGCTTGAGCTTGAAACCGATGAAGTGAAAATCCTTTCTGGAATTTCCGGGGATGTCACTACAGGAGCTCCGTTATCGTTTCTTGTGGAAAACAGTCCGCAGGGGACACAGTTCTTTGAAAACAGAGTTAAAGGAAAAGGGTTTCCGAGACCTGGACATGTTGATTACTGTTCGTATATAAAATTCGGATACGATGATTTTTCAATCGGTTCGGAAAGGTCAAGCGCAAGGGAAACTGTTCTGAGGGTTGCTGCCGGTTCATTCTGCAAAATGCTTTTAAAGGAATTCGGAATGGCTGTTTCATCACAGATACTTGAGATAGGGGGTGTGGAGTTTAACTCTTTTGACCCTGAACAACAGAAAAATGACATTGAAAAAGGAAGCTGCGGCGGTGTTTTGAAAGTCATTCTTTCCGGAGTTCCGGTTGGACTTGGATCAAATTCCCAGTGGTTTGACAAGCTGGATGCAAATCTGGCACGCGCTTTTATATCGATTCCTTCTGTAAAAGGTGTTTACTTCGGTGAAACCTCGGTTCATAAAATGAGAGGTGTCGAAAGTATTGATCATTTTACAGGGAACGGGGCCGAAAGAAAAAGCAATATGGCAGGAGGCATAGAAGGCGGCATATCAAATGGATGTCCTGTTGTCGCAACACTTTATTTCAAACCGGTCCCGACACAGCCAGTTGAATTTGAGACAGTTTCTCCTGTTGACGGGGAAAAGGGGATGTGTGGAGGAGGTATGAACGATCTCTGGTGTATTGACAGGGCTGCTGTTATAGCCGAAAGTATGCTGGCTTTTGTTGCTGCTGACGCATTTTGCAAAAAGTTCGGTTCAGACAGCATGGCTGATATTATATCATCGTATGAAAGCTACTGTGAGAGATCAAAATGAAACGGATCGGGTTTATAGGTTTTTCAGGAAGCGGGAAAAGCTCTCTGACAAAGTTGGCACAGGAAACAGGATTTAAGACAGTTGACACTGACTCGTTGATGATCGAGAGATTCGGTTCCAATGAATTTTTCCGTATCATTGATGGAGATGATGCCGGTTTCAGATCAATGGAGTCAGAAGTGATAAAGGATGCTTTAAAGTCCGATGCTCAGATAATTGCTTTCGGAGGCGGATTTCACCAAGGTCACAAGTCGTTCGGGAATGTGATGATTCCGAGTGTAAAGCTTGTATACCTGAGGACAGCTTTCGACGATATAGTTGACCGTGTTAAAGATCGTCCGCTCTTTATTAAGCTCGGAATTGAAAAATACCGGATGCTTTTTGAAGAAAGGGCACCTCTTTATGCAGGGTGTGCCGATTTTACAGTTGATGCCGGTGAAAGATCGCTTAACGGGATCTGGCTCGAAGTGGAGAGAATATGGAATTTGATTTTTCGATAAATTACAGAACAGTGATCAGTTTCAGGGATGATCTTGCCGATTTTACGGATGAGTTCGGACCGGAAAGCTGTTTCATAGTGGATAAAGCTCTTAAAGATCTGGAAAAAAGGATCCCCAGGGAGAGAATATTCCGTTTAAACAGCGAAAAGGAGAAAGATCTCAGTCATGTAGAGAACTGCATCGAATGGCTTATAAGCATGAATGCCGGACGGAATACAAAGCTTGTTGCTGTAGGGGGAGGAGCCGTTACCGATTTTGGAGCATTTACCGCGTCTGTTTTTAATAGAGGAATGCAGCTTGTTCTCGTTCCGACAACGATCCTTGCTGCTGTCGACAGCAGTATAGGCGGGAAGACGGCTGTGAATTTTGTGGCAAAGAATGCCATAGGTACATTTTATCCGGCAAATGAAGTAGTCGTTGTAAAAGAGTTTTTTAAGACACTTGATAAGAACATGGTTGCATCCGGAAAGGCAGAGATAGTGAAAATTGCACTTATAAAAAGCGGAAAGCTGTTTGAAACAGTTAAATCTGCGGGTGATCTTCTTTCAGAGGAAAGCATGAAACAGGCCATAAAGTACAAATATGACATAATCAGGTATGATCTTACGGACACCCTTAAGAAAAGAATGGTTCTGAACTGGGGACACACTTTCGGTCACGCGATTGAAAGATATTACGGCATTCCGCATGGGCTTGCTGTGGCATCCGGAATGGTTCTAATGCAGAAATATGCCGCCTGGCTGGGCTTGGATGCATATCCTGCCGGAGAACTTGAGGAACTGTTGAATATGAATGGAATTAACAGTGATGTCAGCCGTTTTCTAAAAGAGGACAAATGGAGGAGATTCATTGTGATGGATAAAAAAAGGATTTTGGAGGATATTTCGATGGTCTATCTTAAAAAAGTGGGTAGTGCCTCGATAATTAAGAGGAATTTGAATGACATATTGAAGGATTTGGAGGAATTAAAATGAGAAAAATTTTCTTTCTTGCTCTGATTGCCGCATCTATGGTTATGGGGGCGTGTGTTGAACAGCACAATCTTGTCGTTCTTGACAAATTTGTGCCTATTTCCACACAGGATCAGTGTCAGATTAAAGCAGGTGGAGACCGTTATTACACAAAAGGTTATATCGATCTGGCTTTTACTGATCAGTATATGCTTCCTTTTCAGATAACAAACTACATCTCTTCTTCAGAGGTTAGCGATGTCGGTTCAGGAAGCGCTCCTATCTCAAGTGCCGAAACCAACAGATTTTTTGTAAAGTGGGTTGAGGTTAAATATGAATGGGATCCAAGACCTCAATCTGACGGGAAACAGCTCTCTTTGACAGGAGATCTCTGGAACAAGGCAAGAAGGATAGAGGTTCACGGTGTTGTCGCAGACCCTGAAGGTGGACAAAATGCAGGAGCTGTTGACATTTTTACAGAAGACCAGGTAAGAGATCTTCTTGATCATGTGAATGATATTGACTGGGTAGCAAGCCCACTTCTGATAAAAATGAAAGTTGTAGGCGAGATCACAGATGGAAGTGAAATTGAAACAAACACCCTTAACTTTAATATAATTCCGACTTTCGGAGAGTCCATTCAGATGGGCTCAACATATAGAGAACCGGCTGGCGGATTTGCCGATGATCAGGAAAAATATGACACCATTATGGCAATGTGTGCATTTGAAGATCCTTTAGTTGGCGGCTGTCTGATCGGTCAGGACAGTTCAATGGTGAACTGTTATGCAGGTGACACTCCGTGGCAGAAGTATATTGCTACATCCAGATGCCATCTTGACCCGACAGTTACGGATTGTTACTACACAGGTTACGGTGCGGCAAGTGTAGTTGAAGTCATTTATAACAGATACAAGAAAGGTTCTACCGACAGCGGATATTATTACTGTTGTCCGGGTGAAGAGCCGGAAGCTCCTGAAGAAGAAGAGACTGCGGAATAATCGGCGGAGTCCACAGAGTTTATTTTTTCTAATATAATCTTCAAAAATCTTGAATTTGTAACCGCGTGTGTTGTAAAGTAGTCCAATTTTTGTATTGTGATCATTCTGTTTTTGAGGTCTTGTAATGGTTAAGTTATCGGAATTAGTTGTAAAATACAGATGGTTCGTCATTATAATTTTTTCAGTGGTTACACTTCTTATGGCAATACCACTGAAGGATAGCGCCGTTGACCCTGATGTGGAGAACATGCTTCCTGAGTACATGAGTGTTCATTTAAAGGAACTTGAAGAGAAGTTCGGAGGGATGGAGATCATTTTTGTTCTTGTGGAATCTGATGATATTTTGAGACCTTCAGTTCTTGAACACATCAATTCAATTGCAGACATCCTGAAGAATGTGCAGGGCATTGAGCGGATTAATTCGATTCCGATGTCAGATGATGACCCGTTTGATGATGAAAAACTGTCAGAAGGATCTGCTCAGGAACTTCAGGCGAGAGAAAAACTCCGGAATATGTTGAAAAACAATAATATGATAATGAACACTCTCGTTTCAGAGGATTTTAAGGCGGCATCAATTCTTGTCCGGATGAAAAATGAAGGAAAGGGGCTTGAAATAACACGAAAAGTAAAAGAAGAAACCCTCAAGATCCAAGGTCCCGGCAAAATAAGTTTCGGAGGAATGCCTGTTATCAAGGAGCATATTTCAGAAGATGTTCCAAGAGATATGATGATCTTTATGCCTTTAGGGCTTCTTATTATGCTTGGTGTTCTGATGATGAGCTTCAAGCAGCTCAGAGGTGTGTTACTTCCATTTCTTGTTGTTATCATGTCCATAATCGTTTCGATGGGGCTTGTCCCGCTTCTGGGATGGAAAATGACTACGGTCACAATAATTCTTCCAGTAATTTTAATAGCAATTGCAAATGGTTACGGAATCCACATAATAAGCAGATATCAGCTTGACAACATGGTTGCCGGAGGGAAAAAAAGCTCACTGGAACTCTCTAAAGATGTTTTCAGAGAACTTGCGATACCGGTACTTCTGACAGGTGTCACAACAATTGCAGGAATGCTATGTCTTATGACACACACCGTTGTTCCGGCGGCACAACTCGGGATACTCTCCTCTGTAGGGATATTTTTTGCATTAATGGCGAGCATTTTTTTTATACCGGCAGTTCTTTCTATTCTCAGTGTTCCTAAGCCCGTAATTAATAAAGAGAAAAGGCCTGTGACCGAAAAGATGCTCAAAAAACTTTCCCATTTTGTTTCTCTTCATCCTGGAAAACTTATGACAGGAAGTTTGATCTTAACACTTTGTATGGCTACAGGAATACCCCTTATAGTTGTTGATTCAAATCTTGCCGGATACTATCCTGAAGATCATCCGGTTAGAGTTTCTGCAAATCTTATTAATGAAAAATTCGGAGGATCGCAGGTTATAAGTATCAATGTCGATGGAGATATTAAAGACCCCCAAGTTCTTAAAAAGATTGATGAAGTTGAAAAAAAACTGGCACTTGACGAACATGTTGGAAATACTCTATCGATCGCAAAACTTGTAAAGTTGGTTACAAAAGGTGCTTATAAACCTGGTGAAAAAGGTTTTGGCCAGATCCCTGAAACGAAAAATGCAGTGGAATTCTTTCTTGATAAGTATAATGAAATGGGTGATCCTGAAGAGCTGAAAAAACTTGTCAACAGTGATTTTACACAAGCCCAGATCATAGCCCAGATAAACAGTGAGAGTAGTGAGACTATCAAGAAAGTTGTGATAAATGCGCAGAACATAATTGCAGGGGACCCTGTTTTTACAAAAATAACCGGTTCCGGAGTAATTTTCAAGGACCTTATTGAAAAAGTAATAGAAGGACAGGTTATATCGCTCCTTCTTTCTTTTCTTTTAGTATCATTTCTTGTCATGCTTCTTTTTAAATCGATCGTTGCAGGAATAATTGCAGGCATTCCTCTTGCTGTTTCACTTGTCCTGATGTTCGGATTTATGGGATTTACCGGAGTCACCCTTGACATTGCAACAGCACTTATTTCTTCAATAGTCATTGGTGTCGGTGTGGACTATACGATCCATTTTCTATGGAGATACAAGATAGAAATGTCCAAACATAACGATCCTGTTATGGCGGTGGACCACACTCTTTCTACAACAGGAAGAGGAATAATATTTAATGCTTTAAGTGTTATGGTGGGTTTTGTCGTTCTGCTTTTCAGCTCATTTCTTCCTATAAGGTTTTTTGGAACGCTGATATTTTTAAGTATTGCTGTATGTCTAATCGGTTCGATAGTCCTTCTTCCTTCAATATGTATAGTTTTCAGGCCGAAATTTCTGGAAAAGAAGGATTAAACTATTTTCCGCTTAAAAAACTTAAATTTTTTATATTATACTTTGTGCTGTTCTGACGAAGTTTCTGCAATGCTCTCATTTCAACCTGGCGGATCCTTTCCCTGGTAAGGTTCATTATCGCACCCACTTCTTCAAGTGTTACTCCACCTTTATCAGCGACATCAAGAGCACATGTTTCCCTGAGTTCCCACACTTCTTTACCCGGGAAGTTGAATTTGATCGATTTTGTTTCCGGGTTCACATCAAGGAAAAGATGATATTTGCATGAAACAAAAAGACACGGCCTTTTAAGTTTTAGGCATTCAGATCTGTTTTTGGGTTTCTGATAGGAGGTTATGTCGATAAGATCTCTGTATATCGGATCTTTTTCGAGTTCGTTTCTCTGATCGAAAACCACTTCGGTGTAGGGTTTAACTTTCTTTTTTGATTTTTCACCTTTCGGGAACATTTGCTTCCTCCTGTGTTACCATATGTTTCACACATGACCGCCAATTGCAGAATGATATTATGACTCTAAATCAATGTGTCAAGCACAAAAATCATAATATGTTGAATATATTGGATAAAAAAAACATTATTCAGGTAGTGTATAATATGTCGTTATAAAAAATCGCATAAATTTATTGGCAAAAAAGGTTGATTTAATAATTATAAGACTGTATCATTTAACACGAAAAAGATTCGCTTTGTGAAATGTGAGTTTTAATAATTTTTTTGTGAGGAAGACGAAATGAGACTTTTATCAGCAATTATAACATGTTGTATGGTTTTCGCTTTAAGTTGCGGAAGTGCGGATTCAAAAGATGATAAAACATCTCTGCTTGAAAAAAAGATAGAAATGATCAAAACCGACAACAAGGATAAACCTTTAATGACAATGGTCAAAGTGTTTGAGGTCAAGTCGGAAAACGAGAAATTTATAAATGAGACAATAATGGATATGCAGGAAGATCTTCTTAAAAAGAGCACAACGCATGAACTTGATAAGTTCAAAGAAA
>JAGOEX010000251.1 GCA_017997475.1 bacterium | reverse complement strand
TGATGAACTTCCTGAATATATTGCAGAACTGTACGAACATAAAAAGATGAAGACAGATAAGGTGAATTCGTTGCAGGCACTTGAAATAATGCTGCCGGCACTTGAATCGTTTTCTGACTGGGACCACGAAAAGCTTTATCTGATGCTCAATGACCTTGCTGAAAAGAGCGGAATTAATAAAAAGATCATCCTCTGGTCGCTCAGAGTCGCTCTCAGCGGCAAAGAGCTTACTCCGGGCGGGGGAACCGACATCGCCGCGATAATCGGAAAAGAGGAGTCAATAAAAAGATTGAAAAAAGGGATAGAACTGCTGAAAGTTTAATAACCATATCGGGAGAAGAAAAATGACAGACATCAAAACAAATTATCTCGGTCTTGAGCTTACAAGCCCGATTGTTGCGGGCTCATGCAGCATCACAAGTTCAGTTGAGAATTTAAAGAAACTGGAAGTGGCAGGTGCAGGGGCGGTAGTGCTCAAATCACTTTTTGAAGAACAGATAGTCGAAGAAAGGATCAAAAGTGCAACGCAGGGAATTTATTCGTTTTTTCATCCTGAATCAATGGAATACATTTCTCAGATGAGTATGAATTTCGGTCCGGAATACTATCTTGACCTTATTAAAAATGCCAAAAAGGAGATATCCATACCTGTCATTGCAAGCATCAACTGTGTTTCAAAGGAATACTGGGTGGAGTTCGCAAAAAAAATTGAAAGCGCCGGAGCCGATGCTATTGAACTTAACATCAGCCATGTAACCCATGATATTGAAAAAAGTGCCGACTCGGTGACAGATGATTATCTTTCAACATTCAAAGCGGTAAAGGAAGGGGTGAGGATCCCCGTTTCTGTCAAAATGGGGCAGAATTTCACAAATATAGCAAGAATGGTCAAACTTCTTGAAACATACGGAGCTTCGGGTGTTGTCCTTTTCAACAGATTCTATCAGGTTGATATTGATATTGACAAACTTGAGCTTGTTCCCGGGTATGTCCGTTCATCAAGAAAGGATATCACTGAAACCATCAGATGGATCAGCATTATTTCAGGAAAGACCAAGCTTTCACTTTCCGGCTCAAGAGGAGTATCGGACGGTCGTGATGTAATAAAAATGATACTTGCGGGGGCTGACACCGTTCAGACAGTAAGTGCTCTTTATCAGAACGGCATTGACTCCATTGCAAAAATTAATCTTGAGATCCTTGACTGGATGGAAAGGAAAAATTTCAAGTCATTAAGTGAATTTAAAGGTCTCTTAAGCCAGAAAAAGATCGATAATCCCGATGCGTGGGAAAGACAGCAGTATATCAAAGCTCTCGTCGGAATAGAATAAAGATCCCTTTAACCCTTATTTATTTGACAACTCTTAAAAACAGAGCATATATTTCAACTGTGTTGTTCAACTTTTCATTCTGGAAATTGAGTCATGGATTTTGTAAAAATGGTGCATGAAAAAGCTGTGAAAGCCGGAAAAACTATTGTGCTTCCGGAGGGTTGTGAGCCAAGAACTGTAAAAGCCGCTCAAATCATTACGAAAGATAGACTTGCAAAAGTTATTCTTGTGGGAAATGAATCTGAGATAATTAAAACGGCACAGAAAGAGAATGTTTCACTTGACGGCATCAAAATTGTTGAGCCGGAAAAAAGTGAATGGTATCAGGATTTTGTTTCAACCTTTTATGAGATGAGAAAAGATAAAGGTGTTGATATGGGTAAAGCCGCTGAAACAATGAAAGATGAAGTCTATTTTGCAACAATGATGGTGCAGAAAGGTTATGCGGACGGACTTGTGAGCGGAGCGATACATTCAACGGCAGATACGATCAGGCCGGCTCTGCAGATAATAAAGACAATGCCGGGAATAAAAGTTGTTTCAAGCTCTTTTGTGATGATCGTTCCGGAGTGTGACATGGGATGCGGGGGAATGTTTGTTTTTGCAGATTGTGCAGTCAATATTGATCCTGATGCGGACCAGCTTGCTGAAATTGCTGTTTCAAGTGCAAAAACAGCAAAAGTTCTCTGCGGAATAGAGCCGAAAGTGGCAATGCTCAGTTTTTCAACAAAAGGAAGTGCTAAACACGCTTTTATAGATAAAGTTACTGCCGCAACAAAAATTGTGAAAGAAAGGTTCCCGGAACTTAAAGTTGATGGCGAAATTCAGGCAGATGCGGCACTTGTTGCAAGTGTCGGAAAGACAAAATGTCCCGGAAGTCCGATAGCAGGAGAGGCGAATGTCCTTGTTTTTCCTGACCTTCAAAGCGGAAATATCGGATATAAACTTGTTCAGCGGCTTGCACATGCCGAAGCGGTAGGCCCATTTCTTCAGGGAATCGCAAAACCGGTCAATGACCTTTCAAGGGGATGCTCCGTTGAAGATATAGTCAATGTCGTTGCCGTTACCGCCGTTCAGGCAGTGTAGTATCAAAAAATCAACCATTTGTTTTTCTTGTAATATATAAAAACTTTAATATATTTTTCCGAGGCAATAAATATTTTGAGGTTTTTTATGAAAAAATTTATCAGTATTATTTTTCTTGCAGTTATTTTTCCGGCACTAATTTTAACCTCCTGCGACAATCAGAAAGCGGGGACTTTTGCTGTGAAGTTCTCATGGGCGAAAGATGATGCAGGGAAAGAAGTCAAGCCGGATGTTTCAACGGGAGAATTTTTTGTAACTGTCAGGATTTATGAATGGAAAGAAGGGGTTACCTTCCCTGGTGATATTGCGGCAAACGGGAAACAGCTCACTCAGAGCGAGCCGGCACAGATGAAAGCGACTGGCACAAGCATTGATTTCGGTGATCTTTCTTATGGTTCAAGGCGTTTTGTTGTTGCGGAAATCAGGAAAGGAGAAGAACTCACAAATTCAGTTCTTTTTACCGGGATGTCAAAACTTTTTGAACTCAAAGCCGGGAAACATACTGAAGTCAATGTCGAGATGAAGCTCACCCCGACTCCGGGAGTTGATGAGGAAGGGAACAGAATTGATGCGGAACTTCGGATCGTTGATGATAACGGAAATTTGAGGAGTTACACAAGCGGAAACGATCTGAAAGTTAAGCTCCGTCTGCTTAATGCAGTGAGCTTTACCCATGTCTATTTTGCAAACAAAGAGGAGAACTTAAAAACTGCAAACGGAAAATCTTATAAAATCGGTGAGTTGAAAGAAATTAAGGATGTTGATAACGGTTATGAACTTGATGGTGAGTGGGACCTTTCATTCGGGCTTACAACTGATGAAATTGCAGTTCTGCCTGAGTTAAAGGTTTATGCCCGACTTGAAAATGAATACGGCACAGGACTTCTTGTAATGGCTAAAATTGCTCTTGATAATCAATCACCTGAACTGACACTCGGACTCAACCCTGCATACACAAACGGCTCAAAAACTATCACGCTCAACATCTCTGCAAATGAACTTATCACCAGCGATTCGCTCAATGTTCATGCTTCAGACGGCAGACTTGTATTTGACTGTCCACCGACAAAGAACGAATCACTTTCATTTACCTGCACGATAGAAACACTCGATGCAACACTCAAGGATGGGGATTTCACAATAACGGTTTCGGCTGCTGATCAGGCAGGAAATGTAAGCGAAGAAAAAACAGTGCTCACAATAGACAGAGAATCACCTGAACTCACATTCGTTGCATATAAAAACGGAACAGAAGTTGATGACACAATATATTTAAAGGAAAATGACGAATTCAAAGTTGACCTCACACTTTCAAAAGAACCTGCTGAAACACCTGTCGTGCGACTTGGAAGTGCCGGAATTGATTGTG
>JAGOEX010000036.1 GCA_017997475.1 bacterium | reverse complement strand
GGATTCCTGGCATTCCTTCTTAATTATGTACCTACGATCGGATCAACCATTGCGGGAATTCCTGCGGTTCTTCTTGCTCTGGTTCAAAAAGGGATCTGGATGGCTCTTATTGCGGCCGCCGGATATATTGTCATCAACCTTGTTGTTGACTACGGAATTGAAAAAAGGTTGATGGGCAGGAAGCTCGGACTGTCAACACTGGTCGTTTTTCTGTCTCTTCTTTTCTGGGAAGGACTGATCGGACCGATCGGTGCAGTTCTTTGTATTCCGCTCACCATGACGCTGAAATTTGCATTTGAGAGTAACGAACAGACACAATGGGTCGCAGTACTGCTCGGGCCTGAAAAATTTTCTAATAAAGGAGAAAAATTATGAAAGAGAAAACAATCGAAAACGCAATTGAAAACACCGACAGCATTCTTACTTCAGGCATTGAGGTGATCACTGCTGAAATTAAACTTCATCCTGTTATCAGCGGTATGGCCGCATTCGGGCTGGGGTTTGTCGCCGCCACAATTATTTTCAGAATCAGCAGATGAAACTGATCAGCTTGCAGAAAGCACTTCCGCTCATTGGAATAATCCTGTTTATTTCAATGAGCGGATGCAAGTTAAAGGACATTTCGGCAAATATTGCGCTGGTTAAAGTGAACAAAGTTTCGCTCGAAGACACAGGCACCGAATTGCGGATTATGGTTGAAAACCCGAGCATTATTCCGATAATGCTGAATAAAATAGATGTTGACATCTTTATTGCGGGCACTCATTTCTTAAAAGTTGTCCATGAAGGCCCGATAAACATAAAGGGGCATTCTTCAACTCAGATCGTTTTTCCTCTCTCATTCCGGTTTGACCATCTTTACAAGATCGCAAAAAAGGCAATGAACAAAGAAGATCTCGATTTTTCCGCTGAAGGTGTTATCACGCTTGATGCAATAATTGGTGAGCCCGATGTTTATTTCAAGATCTCCGGTACTCTGCCGACGGGAATTATGCCGGAAATAACACTTGATTCATGGCGTATAAGGGAAATGAATTTCAGACACACTCTTTTTGACATTGCTTTGAAGATCAAAAACACAGGAACTGAAAATCAGGAGATAAAGAATTTTGATTATTCTGCGGGATTTAAATATCTGGATGTCCTTGATAAAGAAAATAAAACCATAACCCTTCTTAAACCAGGCGAAAGTCTTCTTATTGACATACCGGTTGAGATTGACATTGCATCCATCAGAAATTCAGGGTTTGATGAAATTGTGCTCGAAAAACTGGCACAGATAAGAATGAGAGATCTATGCACTTTCGGGGTTGCTTTCGGTGATGAACCAACCGGTTTTTCCAGATTTGCGATCTATGCGCTTGATACAATATCAACAGGTCTGGGGTTGGATCTTGAAAAAACAGTCTGCACCGAATATCAGACCGGTTCTGATTTTGATGAAATGCTGAAAGCAACGGAACCGGATCCGCAAATTGCAGAACCCGATTTTGTTACCGAAAGAATATTGTCATGTGCATTGTACAAAGAAGCATTGAACGACATAAAAAGATCGGCAAATTATTCAGATTATTTTGACACGACACTGCTTAAACCCTTCTTTTTAAAGGATGTCCCCGGCATACTTAGAACTCTATCGACTTCAAGAGGCGGAGGGATTGTCCTTATTACAGTTGACACACAATTCGGAACATTCGGGAACAATGACATGCTGCAGGGTGGATTTGTTGAAAGTCGCAGAGAAATAAGAATAAAATCAGATATTTACAATGACATAGGAATGCTCGCGGAAGGACAGAGAGTGATCTTTTCAGGAAATCTGATCATGGCGGAAAAAGAACTGACAGAAAAAATGAGTCTTTGCGGAGACGGCTGGTTGATAAAATTTACCGATATTAAACCGGCAGAGCACTAAAATCATTACGGTAATGCGCATAATTATGATGATCCGGAGCTCAGAATTATGCTTGGCAATACAATGGGAAAGTTAAAAAAACAACTCGCAAAATGCGGGTGCATCAAAGGAGATCAGTCATGGAAAAAATGAACGAACAAATGGGAAAAATGGAAAAACAGCTTAAAGATTGGAAAGTTAAGATGGATGAATTTGTTACAAAATCTGCCAAAGACACAAAAAATGACAACCACAAACAGGCTGACAATTTGAAAGCAAAGTATCATGCTGCAGAGTCAAAACTTGAAGAAGCCAAAAAAGGCGGAAATGAAAAGTGGGAAGGTTTAAAGAAAGGCGTAGAACTTGCCTGGAAAGATGCTGAAAAAGCATTCAGCGGAATGAAGAATTAATAGCCGAAAGCTTATCAAATTAACTTGCAGGTACATCCGCTCACTGGAATGATCAATTTATTTCAATGAGCGGATGCAGGTTAAAAGACTTTGCTGTATAAAATAACTATGAAGAGGAGAAAGAAGATTACGAAAAGAAGATTGATTTTTTATCTTAAGTGATCCACCTTGGAAACATCAAATTCCATGATCTGTTTTTCAAGATTGAAGACATAGGCGATCAGAGCAACCCTTGTCCACATGCCGTTTCTCCCCTGTCTCCAGTATTTTGCACGCGGGTCACTGTCGATTTCTGTTGCGATCTCGTCACGGCGGGGGAACGGGTGAAGTATTGCGGCACCCGGTTTCATGTATTTAAGGTCTTCGCCTGAAAGTTTGAATTTTGATATGTCAATCGTTGAACTTTCTCCGGCAACAAGATCATGTTCATCCTGAATACGGGTCATGTAGATAGCATCAGCTCTGTCAAGACCGCTTCTTACCGATTCAGTGATTATTTCGTATTTGACACCCTTTCTGTCAAGTGATTCAAGTATATCATCAAGTATCTGGAACTCTTTGGGGGCACAGAAGATCAGCTTAACATCATTGAATCTTTCAAGAAGGTATGCAAGTGAACGGGCGGTACGGCCTCTTCTCAAGTCACCGCAGAACATAACGGTCTTTCCGTCAAGACCACCCTGATTGGCGAAACTTCTCATAAGCGTATAAATATCCAGAAGTGCCTGTGTCGGATGCTGGTCTGCTCCTGAACCGCCGTTGATTATCGGAACCGGACGGTTTGAATATGTGTTGAGAAGCCATGCCGCCTTTTCTGCCGCATCTTTATTTTTTGATCTCATTATTACAAGGTCTGTGTAAGAAGAGAAAGTTCTGATCGAATCAAAGTAACTCTCACCTTTAACTTCAGAAGAAACAGATGTGTCTCTAATTTCAGAAGTTTTAAGACCGAGAATATGGCAGGCATTAAGAAAGGAGAGAAATGTTCTTGATGAGGGCTGTTCAAAATAGAGCATTGCCCTTTTATGGCTCAGAAGTGTTGCAAGAAAATCAAGCCCTTCCTTAAGTTTTCCCATTCTTCTGAGATGATTAGTAAGATTATAGAGCGTTTCAAGCACTTCCCTGGAAAGCTGTTGAGAAATTATCATGTCAAACAGTTTGCCGTCCATTTCAAAAAGTTCGATCTTTTTTTCAATCGGCAGATTCTTAAAATTCTCGAATTGTTGATCCAGATAATTCATTTTTTGCCTCCTTTTAGCAGGTTAAGTTTTTAATAATATTAACTATTGTCGACACAGCTTTTCATCTTCCAAAGTTTTTTGACAAACTTACAATAAGTATAGTCATTCCAAAATAAACAGTTTTTTTACAGAGTCAATTTAAATTGACAAGTATCTTGCCAAACATCAGAAAAGATTAATTTCATTGTGTTTTTTGATTTATTTCCGTGTTTAGATATATTTATAAAAGTTTCATTCTCAGGAGATGTGGCATGGTATTAAAACGCTGTCTGATGTTTGCAGTTTCTTTTCTTTTTGCTTTGGAACTGTTTCCCAATGATGTAGAAAATGATTCGATAGTTGTCTGGCGGATAGAGCCGAAAACGGGAGTGACCGATAAAGAGGCAGACGCAATAAGCGGAATAGTCACTGCTGAGGTGGGCAGGGTTTCGGGAAGGAAGACTGTCGGAGAGAATGAAATGAAAGCTCTGATCGTAGGTGAAGAGATGAAAATGTCATGCGGAGCAGAAGATACGGCTTGTGTGGCAGAGATCGGAGCTGCACTCGGAGCTCCTGAATCAATAACCGGCACAATTTCAAAAATGGGCGATTACTGGATTCTCACCCTTCAGCGGCTAAATGTCAGAAATGTTGAAGTGATCTCAAGATACGAAAACAGGGTAAAGGGCGATGTGAACATGATCGTTGAAATGATCGCCCCGGCTGTAAGAGAGCTTTTCGGAATTAAAGATGCGGCAAAAGATGAAAAAATAGTTAAAAAAGAAAAGAAGCCGAAAAAAAAGATGTCAGTTTTAATGAAATCCGGAATAGGTGTAATGGTTGCAGGCGGAGTTGTCCTTGCTTTTGGAGGAATTGCAACCTGGAGAACAATTGTGGAAAAAGAGAACTATCAGGAAGGAAAAACTGATGGCGACATGTCAAAATACAATGCGTGGAAATACACCTCAATAACTTCATATACTGTCGGCGGAGTCGCTTTTGCAACAGGTGTCGCGTTGCAGATAGCTGATGTTTTTATTGACGCTCCGGTAAAAACTGCGGTGGTTCCGGTTCCGGGCGGGGCTCATGTTTATCTGAGCTGGAGGTGGTAAGATGAGAATATTATTGATCACCATCCTGTTTGTCGCACTTTCCGGCTGCGATACATTCAAACTTGAACACATGGGCGGAGTTGGAGAATCCTGCTTCAACAACGACACCTGCACAGGCGATCTTGTCTGTGTTTATGGAGTTTGTGAAGAGCTGGACGAGTCCGACGAGTCCGACCAGTCCGAATTTCCCGACGAGTCTGACCAGTCAGAATTTCCCGACGAGTCAGACGATTCAGACCAGTCCGACGAAGATTTAATTGAAGACCTCTGCAATTTTGGTGAGATCTGCTGGAAAGTTGTCCCGACTCAGCAGAAAAGATGCTTCAATGAAACCGGAACAACAAACTGTACTGAAGTGACAAGCACTTTTTACGGTCAGGACGGACTTTATGCAGATTCTTCAACTCGCGGTTTTGAAAATATTAAATTCGGTGATAAATATTTTGTTTTTGACAATCGAACGAAACTTCTGTGGTATAAAACAGCAAGTGAAAATCCTGTCAACTTTTCAGATGCGCAAGCTTTTTGTGAAATTCTTAACAGCACTTCTCAGGGCGAAAGAACAAACTGGCGCATTCCCTATCTTCACGAACTTGTTTCAATTGTGAATTTTGATGAAACGATCGATCCGCTTGTTGACGGATTTTATTTCCCTTTCCTTAAAAAAGAGAAATACTGGACACTTACAAAACTCGGTGGAAATAATAAATACTATGTTGATTTTTCAGGTAGCAGTCAGTTCTATGTTGATGACGGCTCATCAAAAATGAATTCTGCCATCTGTGTCAGTTCAGACCATATTTACGACACCGAAAGAAAATTTAAAAGATTCGCTCAGACTGTGATTAATGAGAACACCATCGTAGAAGACAAACTCACAGGACTTCAATGGCAAAAGGTGACCGATTATTCGGCAAGAATTTGGAAAGATGCTCTGGCATATTGCGAATCACTCAGTTTTGCAGGAAAGACTGACTGGCGGCTTCCCAATGTGAACGAACTTCATTCCTTGGCAACTTATGAGATCGATTATGAGCTTCAGACGGTTTTTCCTGATCTTGGAGATGATTTCTTCTGGAGCTCTACAACAAATGCAAATGTAATTCAAAATGCATGGGTAGTTGAATTTAAGTACGGGATATTAAAGCCGGAACTTCCCAAAGATAAAAATGAGAATCAGATATACACGATGTGTGTCAGGAACAAAGATTAAGCCCTGCAGTATTCATGAAGCAGTTTGACCGCTTTCTCTAAAAGTGCAAAATTTATGAGCATGCTTATTCTGAATGAACTTGTATGAAAGCCCGAAACCTGGATTTCATTGTTTTTCAGAAGTTCTATCGCTTCAAGTAAAGTGTCCGGTCTGTCAGTTATCCCTTCACCTACAATTGAAACTGCCGAAAGTTCTTTAAATATTTCAACTGCGCCTTCAAACTTTGTTGTAAGTTCGGAAATGAAAGCATCGCAGGAATAATTCTCAATTTTTGAAAGAATGAAACTGCCCACCATACTTTCCTTATAGCCCTTATGAAAAGAGATCTGCTTTACTGAAACATTTCTTTCCCTGCAGAATTTCAATACATTGTTAATTGTTGGAAGCCCAAATGCATCCGGCTCATAAGCATGTACAAGTATAACATTTTTTTCATAAGTTACACCGGCTTTTCTAATTTTCTCCCTTGTCTCGAAACCTCTTATCACTGTGCCCGGATTATCTGGTTCGAAAGTGCTTTTGCAGTGGATCTCTATCCCTTTTTCCTTCGCAAATTCAACTGCTCTGGAATGAAGGACTTTGGCTCCTGCCTCAGAGAGTTCCTGCATTTCCTGATAGCTGAGTTGATCAATTTTCTTTGCATCCGCAACAAGATTGGGATCTGCTGAGTAAACGCCATCAACATCGCTGAATATTTCACAGATTTCCGCATTGAGCGCCGCTGCAAGGGCAACCGCTGTTGTATCGCTTCCTCCGCGACCCAAAGTTGTAACCTCTTTTTTAAAACTTACACCCTGAAAACCGCCGACAATTACTGTCATCCCTTCATTCAGTGCGTTTATTACTCTGTCGGGTCTTATCTCTATTATTCTTGCATTTGTGTGGTTGTCATCTGTTATGATACCTGCTTGTGAACCGGTAAATGAAATTGCAGGAATTCCCTTTGATTTCAAAGCCATGGCAACAAGTGCGGCACTTGCCCTTTCTCCAGTTGTAAGAAGCATGTCAACCTCTCTGGGATCTCCGGCAGGTGCAAAAACAGATGCATCCTTCAACAATGCCTCGGTGGTCTTTCCTCTTGCTGAAACAACCGCCACAACTTTGTAACCATCTAAAACTCTTGAACTTATTATGGAAACTGCTCGTTGAAGGGTTTCGTCATCCTTTAAAGATGACCCGCCGAATTTGAGAACGATCACTTTTTCAGGTGACAAGTTCATCTGACCCTTATCTCTTTTGAGAATTTAAGCTTGCCGGTTTCATTGAAAAGCATCAGGTCATATATTCCGCCGGAAACATTGGTTATTTTAATTCTCAAATCATAGTAGCAGTTTTTTTCCGAAGATGACCTTCTGAATATTTCCCTGACACTTATGAACTGCTCACTTGCTTCAAGATAGTAATAGTTGAATTTTCCGTCAAGAGAGGAATTGCTGTCGGTATCAATAATTCCCATCATCGTACTTTCAGGAACGAGTATATTTAAATGTTCCACGACAACATCCCCGTTGACAACTTCTGCTGAAAAACTCTCCTCAAGAAGATCCCCTTCACCGACCGGGTTGCACTCACCCTGAATGATATCTCCGAGATTTACTATCGGTGTCTTGTAACTTTCCGGACCGCCACAGGAAAAAAGAAGCCCTGATACAAAAACTGCTGAAATTATTTTAAAGATCTGATTATTCAAGAACATCTCCATATAAAAAATCCTGAAACATTTTATTTACAGGAACCAGGATGTAAAGTTTAAATCCTTTACTTTGTGGTGATACCGACATAGATAATTCCGGCACCTTTATCTGCCGGCTCTGTGAAACTTCCCGAAATCTTAAAATAAAGTGCACCGCCTCCTTCAACATTTCTTCCTGATCCCGTATAGAATTTTGGCGTGAACTTGAGTCCTGTATCCCCCATGAATCCATAAGGTCCTGCGGCATCATTAAGAAGCATTGCAATTCTGAACCCGGTCATAAAATCTGAGAAGTTGATGTCGCCGTCTATCCTGCTCCTGATGACATCCTGAACTCCGTCCCAGTCATTCTTGGTGTTAAGGATTATCTCGTTGTATATGCCATCCTGGTCCGGCGACTGAAGCCGCAGATACTGAAAAAAAGCATAGGTCAGTGCATAATCTGAATAAACGCGGTTAGTGTCAGAATAATCCCACTTAAAAAATCCGTTCCCCTGCGCCACCGGATCATTATATGGTGAAGTGTTGAATATATATACCCAGTCTGACTGGGACCCTCCATACAGATGCTCTGAGGCCGTTGCGAGACCTTCATCTATCCATCTGACGTCAAGATCGCTGTAATTATTGTCCTGTTCAATAAGAAAATTTCTATTGGCATAACAAAGATGCTGAAATTCGTGAGCAATGGTGTTTCTTATCTGGGAAATATCCATATCCTGTTCGATATAGACCATGTCTCTTTCGTTTGATCCGTAATACTCCTCTTTGGAATAAAAATCTGCAGGAGTGAAATAACCTGCGGCGAAACCCCCGAGGTCTGCTATGAGAAAGGCGATTCTTCCGTCCGAGTTTATATCCGATTCAGGATGGAAATTTGTTGTCACCATCGGATATATGACACTGTCAAATTCTTCACATATCTGTCTTGCTTTTGTCGTGCCTGTTATGCTTGGATATTCGGCCCATACTTCACATTTTGAGCTTATGTGCTGTAAAGTCGCGGTTATCTCCCTGTCTCCTCCGCTTCCGAAATCCGCCACCCAGAAATTCTGAGTATCACCTGCAACAGGATCCATTGCGGGGGCCGGCACCGATCTTATTATTTTTGCAGGCCTTTGTGAAAGGTCAAGGTCACCGGGGATCCTTACACCGGGATCAAAATATTTACGGACAAAGGAAGTTCCGTCACTCTTTGAAACAATATTATCTTTTAAAACCGGAAGAGGAAATGTTCCTGAAAAACTCGACTGGCTCCCGTTCGTTCCTGTATTTATGATAAGAAGAACATCTCCTTTATATTCCGGTCCTTCCATATCTACCTTGGAACCGCATGTTCCGCTTACGCATTCATCTGTTCCGGTGCATTCTCCGCATGTTCCGCCGCAACCATCTGTTCCGCAATTCTTTCCATTGCAGTCAGGAGTACAATTACATTCACCGTCTTCACAGGTTTCATAACTTTCACATTCCTGAAACAATTCTCCTTCCTTTCCGCAGTTGTCATAACAGTAAACAACTGAATCAACACATTTCTTTGTTTCGCAGGGTTCTGTTACATCACACTTAAGACATGCGCCGCCTTCACAAACTTCGGTCTGGGCACATACTTCATCAAGTTCGCCTCTGTTGCCGCAATCAGTATAACAGAAAACATTTCCGTCATAACATCTTTTTTCAACGCATAGTTCGACAGGTTCGCACTCAACGCATTTCCCGTTTGAACATGTCGTTCCGTCCTCACACTCTTTTACAAGCATTTTTCTCTTTCCGCAGTTACTGAAACAGTAAACATTGCCTTCATAACATCCTTTTGATTCACATGCTGATGTTTCTTCGCAGGGAACACACTCGGCCTCCTCACATTTTTCATTCTCGCTGCACTCTTCGATCTTTCCGATCTCTTCACCGCAGATATTGAAAAGATAGACATCGCCTTCTTTGCACTGTGAATAATGACCCGATTTGCATGCGTCGGACATATCAATTTTCTTTTTTTCTTCACAGCCAGATAATGCAACCACTATGGTCACGAAAACAATCAGATTTTTCATCTCTAATCTCCTGAATTTCATTCAATGCTTTAAAATGTTACCGCCTGTTGAAAAATTTGCAACAAATAAAATAACTACTATAATTTTTACCGAGCGGGAAGTTTTATCAGGGAGGGGAAAATGAAAAGGTTTTGTTTATTTATTCTTCTGGGCATGGTCTTGTTTTCATGTTCGGACAAAAAAAGCAATCATTTTAATGACTACGATATCGTTGATACCGGTCAGCCGGACAAAGAGGATCTTCCGGGGGACAACAATTCTCTTCCCGACGAAAACAACGATAACGATGTTGATACAGAAATTCAGGAAAGGGAATGTGAAACTGTCTGCGGCAAAGGAACTGAGCAGTTTATTGACGGAGAATGGAAAAACTGCACAGCACCAAAAGACAAAGATAAAAGAGATTGCGAAAAAATGAACACTTACGGAACCTGCTTGGGATTTGAAGAATGTGACGGAACGAACGGTTGGGGTGAATGCGATGCAAAAGAACCCGAGCCGGAATATTATGACGGTATTGACAACAACTGCAATGATGAAATAGATGAAAATATTATCAATCCGGTAACTGACGGAACAGTTGACGAAGGTCTTGAAAAAATTGATGAAAATGACCCTGAAAATCCCACAGGAGAAGATGGACTGACACTTTCCAGAAAATCAAAAGTCCTTCCTTATTTATGGGCGGCAAACCACGAATACCAATCAGTGAGCAAATTCAACACTCAGACTTTAAAAGAGGAAGGCCGCTACTGGGTGGGAATAAACCCGAGCAGAACAGCGGTCGATCTTGACGGCAATATGTGGGTCGGAGGAAGAGATGACGGCCGGGTTACAAAAGTTCTCTGGGATACGACTCAGTGTCCTGACAGTAACGGTGACGGAATATACACTTCTTACATTGACGGAACGACTGGAGAAGTTGTTCAGGTTAACAGCGGAACAGACCCTTTGACTGATCCTTTTGTTGATGAATGTGTGGTTTACAGTGCTGTAACAAACCCCTCATTTCCGAGTATCCGCGGAATGGCTGTCGGCAGTGATGGAAAAATATGGATAGGATACAGCTATGGTGGAGTTCAGTCAATCGACCCGGAAACTTTTGCTTTAGGCACATATCATTCTGCAGCTGCGGTTCCTGTATGGAGACCTGATGAATTTGGTGTTTTCCAAGTAGTCACAGGCGAAATGGTCAATGCTGACGGAGTTTACGGACTTATCGTTGACTCAAACGGAATACTGTACATAAGCTCTCTCACAAACAGAAGATATCTTGTCGCATTTGATACGAAAACCGAAACATGGATAGGTGCATTTGAAAAAGATGGTGCATGTTCTTATGGAATTGCTGTTGATGGAAAGAACAGAATATGGCTTGGCGGTTATCCTGAATGCATGGGAATAGAGATGTTTGACTTTGAGCAGAAAAAAGCGTGGTCTTTCCTTGTTCCCGATTCAGCAACTCTGACTCCGGGATCGACATCAGGAGTTCTGGTTCATGAAAAAGCGGCTGGTGGCGGAAAGGCGGCTCATGACACGACGGGAATAACGGTAGATCCAGCAACAGGCAACATCTGGACTTCTTTCTATCTGCAGGGATATACTGGAAAACTGGTTCTTGATGAAACTGATTTTGCAAACAGTTCATGGACATTTATAGCAACCGCAAGAGATGCTTTAAACAATCTTCTTCCGGGTGTCGGAGTTGATCTTCGCGGTGTCGGTTTTGACCCTTACGGGTATGCATGGACACTCGGACTTGGAAGCGGAAAAGTATGGAAGATCGATCCTGCAACAAACGCAAGAGCAGCAGATCTTCCGGAAGGAAAAACCATCGGAGTCGGATCTCACTATACCTACAGTGATTTTACCGGCTCTACTGCTTTCAACTTCACAGCACCCAGAGGTGTCTGGAATTACAGATTCGGCAAACCTTCAGCATGCTCCATCCCTTCATCAATCTTCGTAAAGGCATATGTTCCTGATAAAACTTACATTGGTGTCCGTCTAAGATCGCTGGACAAGAACGGTAATCCTGTAACAGGGTGGATACCTGAGATAGTAACTGCTGAAAAATATTTCGATATTCCGAAAGGTATGGGTGAAACAGAGATAGATCTTGCTGATTACCGTGAATATTTTCTGACAGCGGCAAAATACGAAATAGAAGTTCTTATGACAACTACAGATAAGAGTGTTCTTCCGATACTTAACAATGCAAATGTAATGTGGGAATACGATTCTGACGCCTGCGCAAACTGATTTATTCAAATGGCTCAAGATGGATAACAACATCAATTATATCAGCAACTTTCAGTAATTCAGATTTTACAGATGAACTGATCTCATGACCGTCTTTAACGCTTATTTCAGGGTCAACAAGAACATGCATATCGACTTGAATACCGCTTCCAAGATACCTTGTTCTGCACTTGTGGACATCTTTGACTCCTTCAACACTTCTTGCGATATTCTCTATTGAAACACATACCTGTTTACCGGCACCGGCATCGGTAAGTTCTTTAAGTGCGGGCCACGAAATTTTATATGCGGCATGCAGAATAAAAAGACAGACAATTATTGCACCGGCATGATCGATAAAGCCGAAACCCGGGAAAAGTATGGCCGTAATTACAGCAATAGCGGCAGGGATTGAACTGAAAGCATCGGATCTGTGATGCCATGCGTTGGCTATCATTGCCTGAGATTTGATCTTTTTCCCTACAATTGCAGTCCACTGATATAAACCTTCTTTTACTATTATCGAAATAACTGCCGCAATAAAAGCTGTCATTTCAGGCGGTTTGTTGTCTTCATCCGTCATTGTTGAAACAGCATTCCAACCCATACCGAAAGCAACGGCGACAAGAGCAAGACCGATAAAAGCAGTAATTACGGTTTCAATCCTTCTGTGACCGTGAGGATGTGTATCATCAGGAGGAGCACTCCAGTAAGTCGAGCCGATTATAACTGCTACATCCGTTACACAATCAGAAAGACTGTGAATAGCATCTGCTATCAGTGCCTGACTGTTCCCGAAAACACCTGCCGCTAATTTTACAGCAGATAGCACTATGTTTATTATCATTCCAATGAAAGTGACCTTTTTGATCACAGATTCATTTTTGCTCATATTACTCACCATAATTATTTCTGACAAAATAGTCGTTTTTAAGAAGAAGTGCCTCTTTTTTTGCTTCGTGGACATCTGACATGACCATTTCAACAGCCATTTCCTCAACTGTCGTTTCTGCCTGCCAACCAAGAATTTCCTTCGCTTTTGATGCATCACCCTGAAGAATGTCAACTTCAGTCGGCCTGAAATAGTTTCTGTCAATTTTAAGCACTGTCATGCCTGGCGTCAGCTCAATATATGATTTGCCAGTAGTTTCAAGCACCTTCTGAATATCAAGCGATTTAACGATACCTGTTTCATCAACACCTTTACCTTCAAAAGCGATTTCTATGCCGACTGTTTCAAATGACAGTTTTACAAAATCCCTGATCGTCATTGTTCTGCCTGTGGCAATTACAAAATCATCTCCTTTTTCCTGCTGGAGCACCATCCACATTGCTTTCACATAGTCTTTTGCATGTCCCCAGTCCCTTTTTGCATCAAGATTCCCAAGATAAAGCATGCTCTGCAGTCCCAGAACAATTCTCGCAACTGCCCTTGTTATTTTTCTTGTGACAAAAGTTTCGCCTCTTCTTGGGGATTCGTGATTAAAAAGAATGCCGTTACTTGCATGAATTCCGTATGCCTCACGATAGTTTACAGTTATCCAGTAACCATAGAGCTTTGCCGCTCCATATGGGCTTCTGGGATAGAACGGAGTTGATTCGTTCTGAGGAACCTCACTCGCCTTTCCGTAAAGTTCCGAAGTTGATGCCTGATAGAATTTTGTTTTCTTTTCAAGTTTAAGAATCCGTATCCCCTCAAGAAGCCGCAAAGTGCCCAGAGCATCAGCATTTCCTGTATATTCCGCTGTTTCAAACGAAACTTTTACATGGGACTGAGCCGCAAGATTATATATCTCATCGGGTTGGGTTTCCTGCATGATACGAATCAGATTTGTCGCATCGGTCAGATCACCGTAATGAAGCTTGAGCCGCACATTATTTTCATGAAGGTCCTGATAAAGATGGTCAATTCTATCCGTGTTGAACATCGAACTTCTTCTTTTTATACCGTGAACTTCATACCCCTTGCTTAAAAGAAGTTCCGCAAGATATGAACCGTCCTGACCCGTGATTCCTGTGATTAGTGCTTTTTTTGCCATGTTGTCTCTCCTCAAATTACTCACTAAAGTATAGAAAGAGATAAAACAAAGTCAAAAACCTGTAAAAACCGGTATAACTTGGAAAAATCTTCAGAAAGAAAAAAAATTGAACTATTTCAATATAAAGTGTATGTTTTGAAATCTCGGTTTTTTAGGAGAGTTTCATGGATGGCAACAACTTCTGTTTCGGATGTTTCAGCCCTAAGGGTAGCGACTACAAATGCAAAAACTGCGGATATGTCTATGATCTGAAGGAAGGTCCTGAGCAGTCGCACCTCTTCCCGGGGACTACACTTAACAACCGGTATATCCTCGGAAAAGTCATCGGTGCGGGCGGTTTCGGGATAACATACATCGCATTTGACCCGAAATTGCAGGTCCGGCTCGCGATCAAGGAATTCTTCCCAAGACAGATCGCATCAAGGGACAAGGAAACCAGAAATGTAGTTCCTTTCGGCAGCAGTGAAAAAAATGATTTCATAAACGGTCTTAAATATTTCCTTAATGAAGCACGAAGCGCCGCAATGTTTGAAACTCACCAGAACATTGTCGGAGTCAAGGATATGTTTGAAGAGAACGGCACAGCTTACATGGTCATGCCGTACATCAGCGGAACTCCTTTTGATTCATTCCTCACAATGAGAGGCGGTGTCGTCGATTTTGCAACAGCCATGTCAGTCCTTGCACCCATCATGGATGCCGTTGCCGCAATACACGAAAAGAACCTTCTTCACAGAGATATAAGCCCTGAAAACATTTTTATAACCAGCGAAGGTGTTCCGAAGCTTCTCGATTTTGGATCTGCAAGGCCGACAGTCGCAAGCGAAACTTTGAGCATGACACCTGTAATAAAAGAGGGCTATGCACCCCTTGAGCAGTACAGCAGACAGGGTGAACAGGGTCCGTGGACAGATATCTATTCGATGGCGGCAACAATTTATAAAGCGGTCAGCGGTCAGACCCCTCCTCCGGCGATGGAAAGATTTACAAACGATGCATTGATCGAACTTTCAAAAGTTTGTCCCGATATTCCAGGTTACGCTGAAAAAGCTATAGTAAAAGCCCTTTCGCTCCGTGCTTCAGACCGTTTTCAGAATATGCTTGAATTTCTGAATGCTCTCACAAAAGGAAAAAGTGTGGAACCGCTGAAGTTCAACGAAACATCGTCAAAAAAACCGGGAAATAAACTCGTTCTGATAGCCGGCTCAGCAGTTGCAGGTATTGCTGTTATTTCGGTCGGACTTTTCTTTGCACTCTCTTCACCGAAAAAGGTTGAGCCCGTTGAGAAGCCCGTTGAGAAGGTTGAGAAGGTTGAGAAGCCCGTTGAGAAACCGGTTGAGAACTTGTCCGACGATTTATCCGACAAAGTTTCAACGAAGTCGGAAGTTTTAACGAAGTCGGAAGTTGAGAAGGTTGAGAAAGTTGATAAGGTTGAGAAACCGGTTGAAAAAAAGAAAAATATTGCAAAACATAAAGAGAAAATAGAGAAAAAACCCGAAATAATTGAAGAAAGACCAGTAGAAAAGAAAAAAGATGTTGGTGTCTCTATCGGAGGAAGTGGAAATTTTGTCATCCCCAGAGAAGTGGAAAAAGGGCTGACACCCGAGCAGTATTTCAAGGATGGATTTAAGTATGAACTCGCAAGGAACATGGCTCAGGCAATTTCCTATTATGAAGAGGCGTGCAAAGGAAAATTCACCAACGGATGCTATCGGCTCGGAAAAGTTAAAAAAGATGACGACATCCTTTCAAAAGCAAGGGGAATGTACGAGAAAGAGTGCAAAAAAGGGACTTCCAGCAGTTGCATAACCCTTGCAGAAATGATGCTCAAAGGTGAAGGTGGAGCGGCAAGTCCTTTTGAAGCGACAACTGCTCTTGCAAAAGAGTGTTCTGCCGGAAAAGTCAACGGCTGTTTTCTCCTTGCAGGTATTTGGGAAAAAGGGGAGAACATAAACAAAGATCTCGAAAAAGCCCGTAAATATTATGGATATTCATGTGATCAGGGGTCAAAGGACGGTTGTTTCAAATATGCTGAAATGCTCGAGAACGGGATAGGCGGGCCGGCAGATGCGCAGAAAGCTGCCGAAAATTATAAGAAAGCTTGTCAGAAAGGTTTTGTCAGGGCCTGCATGAAAGCAAAGAAACAGTAGAATTATCTTCCCATTACCATAAAAATTCCGGCAAGAACTGCCGCAGCAACAACAAAAACAGCAATGAAAATGGCTATTTTTTTGTTCCTTTCAGCCAGCTCCATCTCTTTTTTCTTTTTATCAAGTGCCGCTCTTCCTGTGTTGAGGGCGCTCAGCATGTCGTTCACACCTTCATTGTCTTCGAGAATAACCGTCTTACTCTGAATTTCATCATAACTTCTGTTCTGCTCGTTCATTTAAACCCCCTTCTATTTTGCGAGAATTCTTGCTCCTGCAGGAACATTTTCCATAACCCATGTATTTCCACCGATAACCGCCCCTTTTCCTATAGTTATCCTTCCAAGTATTGTGGCATTTGAATATATCACGACATCATCTTCAACGATCGGATGCCTTGGAACACCTTTGACGGGGTTGCCCTGAGCATCTTTCGGAAAACTTTTTGCTCCAAGAGTAACTCCCTGATATATCTTGACATTTCGGCCAATTATGCTTGTTCCGCCGATAACGATTCCAGTCCCGTGATCCATAAAGAACCTTTCCCCGATAGTAGCTTCAGGATGGATGTCAATTCCAGTCTCGGAATGTGCCATTTCTGTAATTATTCTCGGGATCAGAGGAACCCCTATCTTAAAAAGTGAGTGGGCTATACGGTAGCTCGTCAGCATCCTTACGCCTGGATAGCAGAAGATCGTCTCACCCTGATTTATTGCGGCAGGATCACCTTCATAAGCCGCTTCAACATCAAGAGCCAGCATTCTTCTTATTTCAGGAAGATCCTCAATGAATTCAAAAGCTTTCTCTTCAGCTATTGTGTCACAGTCGACACATTCCCTTCCGCTTGTGCCCTGACATTCAAAACAAAGTCCCCTTTTTATCTGTTCTTTCATTATTGAAAAAACCTTGTCGAGCTTTGCTCCGGTATAAAAGCTGATATTTGCGGCATTTATATCAGATTCCATGTAAAACCCGGGAAAAACGATAGCCCGGAGTAGTTCCATTGTCCTTTCAAGATCATCCCTGCTCGGCATCGGCGCCCCTTTTGAATGAAGGTTCACCACAGGACCGTATGAACCCGGACAGCAGAGTTGACCGACAACATTTATGAACCTGTCTCTTTTTTTGATATCCATTGTTCCCTCCGAATAAAAACAAGTCATTATGACAATTTTGAAGGATGTGTCAAGTTCAGGAGCAGTACGCGTTAAAACGAAGTAAAAATATCCGCTTTAGGAGGTTAACCGGGACACAAATAAACTTGAAGACCAAATCAGACAAATTGGTCTAATTTAATCACGCCGTTTCAGAACAGGCTGTTTAGGAGTAGATCTTATTCCGTCGCTTTTTTAATGCATATTTCTTATAAATCCGAGATCATATTCAGCTTTAAAAATCTCCAGAGCATTCGAGATTGACTGTCTTTTCCTGGCAGGCAGGTTTTCATTGACAGTTTTTGTCTGATAAAAGCTCCTTTCTACATGATTTTCAATTCTTATAAGTTCAACATAATGATTCCAGCTTAATTGTCGTGACAGTGTAACGACATTTTCATATAATCTGAAAAACTTAACGATTTTATACAGTTCCTTTTGGTCAATGTTTAAGTCAGCTGCAATGTTTTTAATTAAAAACTGTCCATAATCAGCTCTTTCCTTGTTTTCAATTTCATCTCTCACGATTCTTTCACCGATCTGCCAGTATGTCTGAACTTTGATGTTGTCAACTGCTTTGTAAGCTCTTGCAAGACCTTTGCTTAATTTATATCGTCACTTGATTAATTTTGATTTTTGAGATAATCTAACCCGTTAATTATTTGAATTTCAAGGGTTTTATGAAGGTTGCGATTCTGATTTTCACACTTTTTCTGATTTCCTGTAGCTCAAACAGTCAGAACCATGATTCACAGGATGAGCAGGATTTGCATGATCTTGACAACACTCAGCCCGACATTGACACATCGGTTCCCGATCCCGACATTTCTGATGACTTGTCCGACGAAG
>JAGOEX010000250.1 GCA_017997475.1 bacterium | reverse complement strand
GCTTATATGAATGTAAAAAAAGAGGGAGGAGGCATGCCTGTTCCGCCTCAGTATCCCGGTGCGATTGACAGAAAACCTTTTGTGGATGGCGGCAATTCCCCCGTTATTGCAAGGGGAAACTGGTTCGGAACAGTTCAGCCGGATCTTATTGCTGCAAAAATTTATCATAAACAGAATGATGCTGACAATTTGGGAATTACAAGCGAAGTAAAATACAAGCCCTTTGCAAAAGAATCGGTGAATAATTATGTTGTTACACAGACTTACTATTTCGGCGGCACAAAAATTGTCAACAGTTTTACATCCAATGATCTTTCTGATGAACAAACTGTAAAAGTTGAATCCGGAAGAACTGCTTCAATAAGTGTAACAGGCGGAACAATAGTTAAAAATGGAAGTGATGCCGGCACTTCTACAACGCTTGCAAATGCTGATAAAATCAGATTTAAGAGGGGAACCTCTTCAAGAGTTGAAATAACTGCAACAGTTGATGGTGAAACAATCAAAAACCAGATGTTTTTCTTAAGTGACTGCGTTGACAGCGAGGGGACGGGTTTGACCTACAAAGAATATGCGCCTAACAGAGTTTGTAAAACAGCCAATAACAGCGATGTGGTTTACAACACTGAAAATGGCATGATATGGGAAGCGGTTGTTGCCTATTCAAAATCAGGCAACAGAAGCAATGCATACTCAGCATGTCAGAGCTATGATTATGGTGGAATTTCGGGCTGGTATCTGCCTCATTTTAATCAAATTCAGTTAAATAACCGTGATACCCATCCAAATTTTATTGCAGGAAGCAGCACAAATATCTGGACTCAGACTCAGCACTGGACAACAAGTGAGAATGGATTCATGATGGCCGTCGACAATCTGGGCGGGGGCGTGGTTCCATTCTGGATTGCCAGGCCGATGTCGTTCTCTGTCGGTTATAACTATATGTGTGTTAACTATCTGAATGAATGATTTATTTTTAAATCTTCTTTGTTGACTTGAAAAAATCCACGATATCTTTGAGATTTCTCTGATTTGCCGTGTCAACGGGAGTGTTGCCTGAGCTGTCTTTCACATCAACGCTTGCTCCTGAATTAACGAGCACTTTAACCATGTCAAGGCGGTTATATTCAACTGCGAAATGAAGTGCAGTCTTACCTGTTTTTTCTGAAAAATTGATGTTCTTTGATTTCGGGGCGAGAAGTTCGACAAGTTTCGGCTTATTGTTCCTTACGGCATACATCAATGCTGTAAAACCGGAATAGTTGTCGGTTTCATCGGGGTTTGCCCCTTTTTCAAGAAGGAGAACAGCAATATCTTCAAAACCCATGCTGACAGAAGCGATCAGCGGGCCGTAACCGTTTGATGCAACTACATTAGGTGAAGCCCCTTTTGCAAGGATCGTTTCAACAAGTTTTTTATTGCCTGACGCACAGGAATAATAGAGCATTGAATATCCGGCACTGTCGATATAATTTGTATCAGCCCCTTTTGCAATGAGAATATCTGCCGCTGAGAATTTCTTATAAGTTATTGCTTCCTTAAGCGGAGTGTAACCGTCACTTGAAGCAAAATTGATGTTGGCCCCTTTTGAAATGAGATATTCCATTATATCTATGAATCCCATTCTGGAAGCGATTTGAAGGGGGCTGTAACCACTCTGGTCAAGGTCATTCACACCGGCTTTTTTCCCTTCGACAATCTCTTTTACAGATTTCATGTCACCAGTCTGAACAGAGTAGGAGAGTGTTCCTTTCTTGGCAGTTCCCACAGCCCCGTAATTATCGTAGTAATTGTCGTAATAAGGATATCCATACTGATTATACTGCGGTGTTACAGCTGCCTGCTTTTCCGGCATTTTAATGTCTGCCGCTTTGTTGAAACCGTCTTCAAACCCTTTTGCATAAGCCGATGCATAGGTCTTTGCATAATTTGATTCAGGCGAAGCCGTTGCACAACCTGAAACAACTAGAATCGCGATCATTAAAAGATAAAATCTCATTTTCCCCTCCGTTAAATTGACTCATAATGATAAACCAAAGGGGTTTTATTTACAAGAAAAGAGATGAAAGAGGGAAAAGCATGCTACCCGGAAGGGATTTTTTCCTTTTCAAAGATTTTCCAGATTGCATAAAGAGGAATGGAATATAAGTTGTCTGTTTTTGAGAAATTCCTTTCTGAAAAATGGAATCCTTCAACGGAATTGCCTTTTTCCTTTAAGAACTGATGAATGCTTTTCAAATGTCCCGATGTTCCGCTTTTAACTTCTACCGGAACGATCTTTCCTTCAAAAACATCTACATAATCAACCTCTGCATTTGCACCTTTTTTCTCTCTAACCCAGTAAAAAAGCTGTTTTTTTGAAAGATAATCTGAATATGCAAGCAGTTCCGTGCCGACAAATGTTTCTGCAAGAACACCTTTATTCACGATCGTCTGAGCAGGGTTGAATATCCAATCCCCGGTTTCAATACCCAAAACTGTCTGACTTAAAGCAACATCAAGAAATATCGCTTTAAAGAACGAACTTTTGGTTTCAGCTCCAAGAGGTAATCCGTTAGATGCAGAATGGACAACAGAGTGAATGACGCCTGCTTTTTCAAGAAGATCAAAAGCATTTTTCAGGTCTCTTGATCTTGCACCGGCATCAACTTTTGAATAGACAAATTTTTCTCCGCAAAGTCGCGGAACCGCCTTGAAAACCGTTTCAACAAAATCAATTTTGTTCTGTCGGGCATATTTTGAAAAATCCTGTTTATATGTGTCGATCAGATCGTTGTGAACATTTTTGACATCTTCAATGTTTTTAGTTTCATTCCATTTTATTACTGCTTCCGGCATTCCCCCCACAGCAAAATATTCACCGAGAATAGAAAGAAGACGGTTGTGAAAAATGTCATCGATGTTTTTTGTATTATCGTGATCCTGAATATAGCTGTAAAGCTGTCCGTTGTCTGTGGCAAAAAGGAATTCTGCGAATGAAAGCGGATACATATAAAGATTTCTAACCCTTCCGACAGGGATTCCGATCTTTTCAACAATGAAATCAACCAGCGATCCGGCGGCAATTACATGAAGATCGGGCATCAGTTCATAAAAATAACGGAGCGATGTCACTGCCTGCGGGGATTTCTGTATCTCATCAAGAAAAAGAAGCGTTCTGCCCGGCTCGATCCTGCATTTCACAGCAGCCGATATTTTGGGAATAAGCGTCTGTGGCTGAAGATCATTCTCAAAAATTTTCACAAGCTCCGGCATAAGTTCAAAGTTAACTTCGGCGAAATACTCAAATTCTTTTCCGAACTGTTTGACGAGATAGCTTTTCCCGACCTGTCTTGCACCTCTGATAAGAAGTGGTTTTCTGCTGTTGGACTCTTTCCATTTTTGCAGATAGCTATAAATTTTTCTGCGCATTGACACCTCCTTGACGGAACAAAAAAACACTCTTTTTAAATATTACGAAATAATACAATAAAATCAAGCAAATAGTTAAAAAATTGGCAATTTACATAGGGTGTTTGATGCCAAATTTGGCTATTTTACGGGGGGTGTTTGATGTCAAATTTGGCTATTTTACGGGGGGTGTTTGATTTTTGTTGTAAGGGTGAAAAATCTTTCACCCGACGAATATTTGTGTATAGTTACTGAAGTTTTTTTGATGAGGAGTTGGATATTATGAAAACCATCATTACAGAGCGGATTCCGATAAAAATGTGGCTTGAAGAGATTGAGGATGGTGCTCTTGTTCAGGCAGAAAATCTTGCAAATTTCCCTTTTTCTTTCAGTCATATTGCAA
>JAGOEX010000249.1 GCA_017997475.1 bacterium | reverse complement strand
TTTCTCTCTTGTCGGAGATTTCAGGAAAGTAATCACACAGTTTGTTGACGGCAAACTTGTAATGGCCAATCCTGTTATGACAGGCAATCTCACTCATCCTGCTTTTGAAATTGATCCGGATATTGCAAACATAAATGATCTTGCTGCAAGCATTGACTATGTTGAAATACCTGTGACGGAAGCTGTTTATGCACCGATGGACACCTACTGCCTCAACGAAACTGACAACATAGTTAAAGGCGGACTTGAAATGTCCGGTGAATGTATGCCTTTCACACATCCCTGGTACAGATCATTTGCAACAGGTTCAACGATATACAGCGTTGCAGGAAAAGGTGACCGGCTCTATGTGGGAACAAATAATTCAATAAAGGTTTATGACATATCAGATCCCGAAGCATTTGTCCTTAAGTCAACATTCTCTACAAATAAGAGGGTTTACGATCTTGAAGTTGCTGAAGGGGACATAATGTATGCCGCAACAAGCGGAGGGATATATAAACTTGATACAACCAATCCCGATACACTTTCCCAGATATCCTTCTACAGCACCGGATACAACTATCAGTACAGAATACAGCTTTACAATGACAAGCTCTATGTCGGTGACGATAATGGAATAAACATCCGTGACAAGGAGACATTCACCCGTCTTGCCTATGTCAATATTGATTCAGTTCTTGATTTCGCTATAGCGAACGGTGAAATAGCACTTTACAGATCATCGTTCTGGAGTGCGGGACTCCATATCAGGGATGTTGAGACACTTAATCTTAAAGCGTATGAATACGCAGAATGCTACACAGGCGAACTTACCACAGATCACGGAGCTTTCTATCTCTCCTGCGACGGGTATGAATACCGTTTTGAGGGAAGACCGGATACATATTTTAATTTCTATCAGCTTGACGGTGACATCCGTGAAATGCAGGAGAACCATGTTTATAACGGCTGGACATACATCCCTGACGGAAGCAATGTGAAACTTTCCACACTCAACGATGTCCCGAGCTATTGCGGAAACGGAGTAATAGAGGAAGGAGAACTCTGTGACGGAAATTCAGTTGAATGTACAACAATAAGTTCATCTTATGTGAGCGGCACGGCATATTGTAATTCAGTCTGCAATGGATATGATGAAACGAATTGTGGAGAAGATGGGTGGTAGTAACGGCGAGAATTAATAACTTTTTTTAAAGGAGAGAAAGATGGATTTTGGAAGTTTAGGCCCGATTATGTGTCTTGGTCTTGCTGCTGCGGGCAGTGCAATCGGATGCGGTGTTGCAGGTATGACATCTCACGGAGTTATGTCAAAGGTTGATGAAGGTCATGCAAAGTTCGTAGCTCTTTCTGCGATGCCTGCGTCTCAGTCGATCTATGGTTTTGCACTTATGATAATCCTGAATGGAAAACTTCAGGAACTCATTTCTGCCGGCAAGGATACTTTCTCAGTGTTTGCGATCGGTCTTGCAACCGGACTTGCTTTCATGCTCAGTGCCATTTATCAGGGCAAGGCATGTTCAAGTGCGATTCTTGCAGTTGCAAAGAAACCCGAGGTTTTCGGAATGAGCTTTGCGGCTCCCGGTATTGTTGAATCATTCGCACTTTTCGCTCTTGTCGGCGGAATAATGATGGCGGCATAAGATCAATATGGAACCTCTTTTCGGACAGTTTCTCCCTGAAAACATCGGACAGGTTATTTCTGAAAATTTGCTGCTTATAGTTCTGTTTGATATGGCTGTAGTTTCTCTGATATCTTTCATTTCGTGGTTTCTGGCAAAGAAATTTGTAAATACTTTCGTGAAGTTTGCCGTTGAAAGATCGGAAAATTCATGGGATGATGTTTTTTATAAGAACAAAGTGTTCACCAAGCTTGCAAACATTGCTCCTGTAATAGTGATATATCTCTTTTCACCTCATTTGACCGGCGAGCATCTTCTTTTGAAAAAACTGCTTATTTCTTATGTCGTTGTTGTTCTTCTTGCTGTTTTCAGATCTGCCGGGAACTCTTTCCTTGAGATATATGAAACTTTTGAGATTTCAAAGGACAAGCCGCTCAAAGGGGTGATCCAGATATTGAATATAATTGTCCATGTGCTCGGTATCATTGTAATAATTTCAATTATGATAGACAAGTCGCCGGCAATGCTTTTAAGCGGTCTCGGAGCGATGACTGCAATACTGATGCTCATTTTCAGAGACACCATTTTAGGATTCGTTGCGGGGATACAGATCGTGTCCAACAATTCGATAAGGAAAGGTGACTGGATAGTGATGAGTAAATATGAAGCTGACGGTGAAGTTATTGATATCGCTCTTCATTCTGTCAAGATTCAGAACTGGGACAGGACTATTGTAAGCATTCCGACCCATAAATTCCTTGAAGAGAGCTTTACGAACTGGCGGGGGATGGTCGAATCCGGTGCAAGAAGGATAAGCCGCAGTATTTTCATTGATATGTCAAGCATTTATTTTTTAAGTGAATCTGAAATAAAAGAGTTTCGAAAGATCCAGCTTATATCTGAATATCTTGAAAAAAGGACGGCGGAAATAAAGAAGTGGAATGAAGAGAATCACACCGACACAGCGATGCCTGTGAACGGGAGAAGACTTACAAATGTCGGTACTTTCAGGGAATATGCAAGACAGTATCTTTTAAATCACAACGGACTCAGAAAAGATATGACACTCCTTGTAAGACAGCTTGCACCGGGAGAGACAGGACTTCCTCTTCAGATATATGTCTTTGCCAAAACGACCGTATGGTCTGAATATGAGTCGATACAGTCAGATATTTTTGATCATCTTTTAGCAGCAGTAGAATATTTCGGACTTCGAGTTTTCCAGAATCCAAGCGGAAATGATTTCAGGTCTCTATCTCAATCTCTAAACAGACCGGGTAACTGAAAATGGCAAAAGTTAAGTCACTCATAAAGGCATTGAAAAGGAAAAAAAGAGTTTTTATTCAGACGCACAACTATCCTGATCATGATTCAGTTGCCAGCGCCTTTGCTCTGCAATATCTTCTAAAACAGCATGACATTGAATCGGATATTATCTATCATGGTGAAATTCTTAGAGATTCTCTGCAGAGAATGATAGACCGGCTCGGTATTGACATCAGACATCACAGTCAGTACGAACTTGATGAAAGTGATATAATAGTCATCGTTGATGCAAACAAGAAAAGCAAAAATGTCGCTGAACTGAAAGGGAAAGTTGTCGCAGTGATAGACCACCATCAGGGGACTGCTTACGATGACCTCGATTTCTGCGATATCAGAAGTGATTACGGTGCCTGTGCAACGATCGTCTTTTCTTATTTTGCAGATCTCCGCCTTGAACCGTCTGTTGAAGTTGCAACGGCAATTCATACTGCCATAAACTTTGACACACATCAGTTCACAAGGAATGTCAACTCTCTTGATATTGAAACTGTTGCGCTTTTATATAGAGTGAGCGATGTCGCCCTTGTGAATTCTCTGGTCAGGAACTCAATCAAGGTCGATGATCTTTCAAAATACAGTTATCTGCTTGAAAATGTTAAATTTCATCACAATTTTGCATACTGCCATTTTCCAAACGGCTGTGACAAGAACCTGCTTGCAATACTTTCAGACTATCTTTTGACAATCGACGAAGTTTCATTTGCCGTACTGAGTGCGAAATATCTTGATGAAATAATCTTTTCTGTCAGAAGCGAACTGGCTGAACTTCCGGCGCATATTATGATCTCTGAAGTTCTGAACGGAATCGGTTCAGGCGGCGGACATATCGATATGGCGGGAGGAAG
>JAGOEX010000248.1 GCA_017997475.1 bacterium | reverse complement strand
CGAAAAATAGAGAAGACCAGTGGGAACCATTCCGATGAAAACTGTATCTATTCCGCTGTCGTTGAATCCTTTGATAAGTGCACTAGCAAAAAGGGGTGAACTTTCTCTTGCATCGTGACCTATGCTAACTTTCTTAATTGAAGGAAGCTCTTTTTTGTAATATGAAGCACATCCCCTTGCAAGGCTGTATGCAAAATCCTCTGTCAGATCTACATTGACATGTCCGCGAACATCGTACTGTCTGAAAATTGTTCTGTTGATTTTCATTTTTGCCCCCTGTTCTATTTGTCACAAATGTTTTCAAGTCCGTATTCCTTAACCATTTCAGTAAGATCTCCAAGCGGAGTTTCGGTCGGGTGGTAAAGAGGGATGTCAAAGCCGGAAAAAGTTATGGATCCACCGCCACCGTCAGCCATAACATTAAATGCATTGGAAACTACCATTTTCTTGCCGAAAGCAATTGCCGCAATACAAAGCGAATCCACATCTATCGTATCAGAAGAAACAAACTGCTCACCGATAGCAATAATTATATCATCATCTCCTATTCCGCCGATATTATAGTAATCTTCTGTGCCTGGCGTTGTGTTGGGAATCGTTTCGGAATTGAACATCAGCACCACCTGCGGTCCGAACATCTCAATATTATCAAAAGTAATTGGAGTATATGCAATCGAAGCAAAGAGCGTAAAAAACTTCTCAGGAAGCGGATCGAATCCCTTGTTTACTGCAAGACTGTATTTACCACCTGTTTTGCCGGTAAAAATACTCGGAGTCTCGAGAAAACTCTTGCCATTCCCATAATTTCCTGATATTGTTGGGTTTTTAACAACAGCGCCTAAAGCATACTGAGCATCGAAATCGCATCCATCCTCGCCTTCTTTTGGTACACACAACTTTTTTGAATCAGTAATTGTGCCAACTTCATTAAGTCCTATATTGGTAAGAATTCCGTACTGAGGAACAACATCAAGAGCAACACATGCGGTTTTATCCCATTTGCAGTCAGTTCCGCAGACAGCGTCACCGCTTTTGTATTCAAGCCAGCTCAGTTTGTGACAACTGATGGAATCCTGCGTCTCTTCATCTTCCTTGTATTCGCACTCCTCACCTTCCTCAAGTTCACCGTTTCCGCACTGCGGAAGACAGGTTGAAGTGTCAAATTTGCAGTCCGCAGTACATTCAGCAACACCTGTCAGATAACCCATTCCAAGCTCTGAGCAGAGCGAGCCGGTTCCGTCACACTCTTCGCCTGTATCAACAGTTTCATTTCCGCAAAGAACTATTTCAGCGCAGTTTGTTTCGTCATATCCTGAACAGTCGGCTTTGCATGCCGCTTTCCCTGAACCCCATTTAGCGGAATCGAGTTTTGCACAGTCAATTTCACCGCCGTCACAAACTTCACCAGTTTCAACGGTTGCGTTTCCGCAGACTGGATCAACCGCATCATCCTGGACTTCATTATCTATCACCGCCTCGTCGTCTGTCTTCACGAAATCATCAGTTTTGGAATCATCATTTGTTTTGCTTTCACCACTTGAACAGCCCATAAAAAAGAAAACCGCTGAAATAACAGCGATAAACAGATTGAGTTTCATCTTCCACTCCCTATCAAAAAAAGTAATAAACCTGAATACGCAGACATTTTACATAATTTAACATAAATAACAATTTTAAGACATAGTTAAAAGAAATGTCCGTTTTTTTATTCCCCGTTTTCTTTGAAAAAAAAATGCTCCAGAGTAAAATATTTAAATAAATTTCCGCTGTTTATGGAACTAAATAGCCACTTGTTTTTTTTAACAATATGGGGAGAAAACCATGAAAGTTAAGTTTTTGACAGTAATTATGATGATCTTTGCTGTTTTTCTGTTTTCCTGTGAGAATTCGTCAACATCAACATCTTCAAAAAAGAAAAACCCTTTTGACGACGAAAGCGATCGTGTAATCAAGACAGGTCCGCTTGAAGTAAATGAAGCTAAGATCTATATTTCCTACGAATCTGATAAATATTTTCTCAACATTCCTGTCAAACTGGAATCAGGATCGTCCTCGATAAATGCAGAAATTTCAGTCAATGTGAATAAACTTGACGGAACAGCCATGGACAACCTTTCAAGATCGCATTCTGAAACGGTAACTTCGCTGACCAGTGAAATAGTCATGGAACTTGGGAAAGATTATGTTCCGGGACTTGAGGAACTTTCCAATCTGTTAATGAAATATTCAATAAAATGGAGCGATTACGATCTGAGTGGCAAACTTTCGATGTTTCGAATATCCCCCAGAATAAAAACCCAGATACTTGGAAGTGCTCAGATAATTAAGGGCGAAGAATCAACTTTCCGTCTTTTTGTTAATGATGTTCTTTCGGGAGATCCGATAATGAGCGGCGATCCGATCATGAGCAAAGACCTCAATGTTGAACTTTTCAGCGGAGAGCAGCTTGTCGGAACATTCACTGCAAAAACTGATGAATTCGGAATGGCATCCGTCCCTGTTTCTGTTGATGAATTTGTTTTCGGCACTCTTAAAATGGTGGTGACGACCGAGACTGCATACGGAACAAGAAGCGTTGAAGCTGAAGTCGTTGCGGAACAACTGAGCAAAATACTTCTGACTACTGACAAACCTCTCTATCAGCCCGGTCAGACAATTCACATCCGCACCCTTTCACTTGAACTTCCTGCAAAGAACCCGATAGCAGACAGCGATATAACTCTTGAAATAACCGATCCGAAAGGCAACAAGGTCTATAAAGAGAAAGGAAAAACAAGCGGATACGGAATATTTGCCGCTGACTTTACTCTTGCAAATCTTGTAACTCTCGGAAATTACACAATTTCCGCTGTAGTTGACGGCAGCATCTCTTCTGAAAAGACCATAACTGTCGAAAGATATGTCCTTCCTAAGTTCGGGATAGATTTCAAAGCCGACAAGGGATTCTACATGCCGGGTGAAACTGTAAAGGGCTCTATAACTTCAAATTATTTCTATGGAAAGCCGGTGAGCGGAGGAAGTGTCCATATCGAAGTAAAAACTTTCGATGTATCTGAAAATACTGTGAAAATAATTGACGCAACTCTGACTAAAGATGGAAAATATAATTTTGAAGCAAAACTTCCTGACTATTTTACAGGAAGCGAGCTTGATCAGGGCAAGGCAACCGTAAAATTCGAGATAACTGTCACAGACACAGCAAACCACGAACAATCCACAGTTAAAACAATAAAAGTGGTGAAATCACCTGTGATCGCGACACTTGTTCCCGCCGCCGGAAAAATGCTTCCGGGAATTACTCAGGATATGTATCTCGTACTCACCGATCCGAACGGAACTCCGCTCGCGGCTGAAGTCACTGTAAAAGCAGGTGAAAATTCTGAAAAGATCACTGTCGGTGAAAGCGGTTTTGCAGAGTTTAAAATGGTGCTCACCGATACCGAAGCTGTAAAAGTTACAGTAAAATACGAAGACAAGACATTTGAAAGCGATGTAATTTTCACCAAAGACGGCAACAGCGAATTTGTGTTCCTTTCGACAGATTCGTCCATTTATGGTGCCGGAGATACGATGACAGTCAACATTTTCACAGGTTTTGACCCTGATATGCCTCAGCCGTCAATGCTTCCCGACAGGGCATATATTGATGTAATAGCCGACGGACAGATACGGCTGATGCAGACAGTCGAATTCAAGGAAGGCAAAGGGAGCACAGACATCACTCTTGATGAAACTATGCACGGACCTGTTGAGATCCTTGCTTATTACCTTACAAAAGAAGGAAATATAATCCGTTCTTCAAAAGGTGTCTATG
>JAGOEX010000247.1 GCA_017997475.1 bacterium | reverse complement strand
AAGCGGGTGGACCGTTTGTGATAAGGTCGCTGCTTGAAAACGGAATTTCATTCGCAAGTGTGAATTATCAGCTCCTTGAACAGAATGATAAAGACGGGGTGATAAAGCCGCTCAATGACTGTAAAAGAGCGTTGCAGTTCATAAGGAGTGAAGCGGAAGTATTTAATATTGATAAGGAAAGAATTGTTTCATACGGTTTTTCAGCGGGTGCCGGAGCAAGTTTGTGGATCGGTTTTAATGATGATATGGCTGATCCTGAAAGCGAGGATCCGGTTCTTCGTGAATCAACGCGGTTGAAGGGCGTTGCCGCACTTGAAACGCAGGCGACTTATGACATTGTGAGGTGGGAGACAGAAATTTTCAAACCGTATGACATCACCTTGAAATCATTTGTAAATCTTGGGTTCGGGCCGACACTTTACTCTTTTTACGGAGTCTCTTCACTTGATGAAATATATACTCCGGCCATTACTGAATATCGTAAAAAGGTTGATATGCTTGATCTTATGAGTGCCGATGACCCGGAAATATTTGTTAATAACGGCTATAACGATGCAGGAAAACCTACAAATATCTATGCTCTTTATCACCATCCGTATCACGCATCAGCCCTCATGGAAGAAGCAGAAAAGAAAGGACTTCAAGGGATTTTCTACATCCCCGCAATGAACATAATTGATGAATCAAATGAAGAACTTATCCAGTTTTTCCTGAGAAAGCTTAAATATTGATGAAACTGGTTCATAAAACCGTTTTAAGGTGTTTTCCGGTGAGTGATTTTTTGTTTTTTGCGACTTCTTCGGGAGTGCCTATTGCCACGATACGACCCCCTTCATCTCCGCCTTGCGGTCCGATGTCAATGATATAGTCTGAGCATTTGATGATGTCGAGATTGTGTTCGATGATGAGGACTGTTGAGCCCTTTTCAACGAGTTTATTGAGGATCTTTATCAGCTTTTTTATGTCATCAAAATGGAGTCCGGTGGTTGGTTCGTCAAGGATGTAAAGCGAGCCGTCAGACCGTTTTTTTGCAAGTTCCTTTGAAAGTTTTATCCTCTGTGCTTCTCCTCCCGAAAGTGTGTGTGCCGGCTGACCGAGCTTGATGTACCCAAGTCCGATGTTGTTTAAAAGTTCGAGTTTTCTCTTTATTGCAGGAAATGGTGAAAAGAGTTCAACAGCGATTGACACTTCCATTTCAAGAACATCATAAATGCTGTAACCCTTGAATTTTATTTCCAAAGTATCTTCATTAAACCTTTTGCCGCCGCAGTCGGGGCATTTCACATAGGTATCGGGCATGAAGTTCATCTCTATTTTGATAATTCCCGCTCCCTGACAGGTTTCGCATCTTCCCCCTTTCACATTGAATGAAAATCTTCCCGGTGAATATCCACGGGCTTTTGAATCGGGCATCTTTGCAAAAAGTTCCCTGATCGGACCGAATGCTCCGGTATAAGTCGCAGGGTTTGATCTCGGTGTTCTACCGATCGGTGACTGGTCAATTTCAATTAATTCCTCAATCCTGCTTTTGCCGAATATTTTCTTCAGGTTGGCCGGCTTATTCCTTAGTGCCGGAATGAGAGTTTCCATGATAAGAGAGCTTTTTCCGCTTCCTGAAACTCCGGTGACCGAGCAGAAAACATTGAGCGGTATGTCCACCGATACATTTTTCAGATTGTTAGTTTTCGCCCCTTCGAGATTTATCCATTTTTCAGGAGTTCTCCTGTTTTTAGGCACAGGTATTGATTTCTTCCCGCTTAAATACTGTCCTGTAAGCGATCTTTCAACTTTTGCGATATCTTTTGTCTGCCCTGCAAAAAGAAGCTCGCCTCCTAATTCACCTGCTCCGGGACCCAGATCAATAAGAAAATCGGCAGATTCCATCATATCACGATCGTGTTCAACAACTATTACATTATTTCCCTGATCGCGTAGATTCTTTAATATTGTTATGAGCTTATCAGTGTCATCCGGGTGAAGCCCGATGCTCGGCTCATCAAGAACATAAGTGACTCCGGTAAGTGCTGAACCGATCTGGGTCGCAAGATGAATTCTCTGTGATTCTCCCCCTGAAAGTGTTGCCGTTTTGCGGTTCAGTGTGAGATATCCAAGCCCCACTTTGAAAAGGAATGAAAGCCGCAGAGTTATCTCACGCACCATTTTTTCAGCGATCTCCCACTGAAAATTCGAGAACTTGAAAAATTCACGGTCGGAAAAGCTGTTGAAAAGGACTCTTACAGGCATTTCGCCAAGTTCAAAAATGTTGTAACCGGCTATTTTTACTGACAATGCCTTTTTGCTTAATCTCATTCCGTTGCATGTCGGACAGACCCCTTCAGCAAGAAGAGCACTGAGTTCTTGTCTTATCATTTCCGATTCAGTTTCGCGGTATCTCCTTTCAAGCATGTTGATGACACCTTCAAACGGCCGCTTGAACTTGTGTCTCATATTTGTCGTTCTGACACTGAAATTTATTTCTTCTTTTGTGCCGTAAAGAATCGCATCAGCCACTTTTTTTGAAAGTTCATTAAACGGCTTTTTGGGATCTTCCTTATAAAATTCAATAACTTGTGTCACCATAACTCTGGTAAATGCCTGAATTGAAGGGATAGCACGATAAAACACTTTTTCAGGACTGACAAGGATCTTATTGACATCCATGTGCATCTTGAAACCAAGACCGTTGCAGTCCGGACATGCACCGGCAGGGTTGTTGAATGAAAACGATCTCGGTTCGATTTCATCATAGTAAATATCGCAATATGGACATGCAAAATGTTCGCTGAAAAGCTTTTCACCCCCTTCGAGGTCTTTGATTATCACTTTACCCGAACCCTTACTTAAAGCAGTCTCTATCGAAGCGCGGACTCTTGAAGTGTCAATGTCGGGTTTAATGACAAGCCGGTCCACGACAAGGTTGATCGTATGTTTTTTAAATTTATCAAGCGAAGGGATCGGCTCATCAAGACGGAATTCAGTTTCATCAATGATTATACGGACATAACCTTCCTTGTGCAGATCTTCGAAAAGCTTTTCATAAGTTCCCTTTCTGGCTGAAATAAGAGGGGACAGTATCAATATTTTTTTCCCGGTCATGTTCAGAACTGTTTCAAGAATATGGCTTGCCGGGGTTTTTGTGATCACCTTTCCGCATTCATGGCAGTGAACAGTTCCAGCCCTTGCAAAAAGGAGTCGCAGATAGTCATAAATTTCAGTCGTTGTTCCGACGATCGATCTGGGAGAGGCGTTGATTCCCCGCTGTTGTATTGCGATACTCGGTGACAGCCCTTCAATGTGGTCTGCGTCCGGTTTTTCAGAAAGCTCAAGGAACTGTCTTGCATAACTTGAAAGACTTTCGACATATCTTCTCTGCCCTTCAGCATAGATCGTGTCAAAAGCGAGTGAAGTCTTCCCTGAACCGCTGACACCCGTAACAACTACCAGTTTTTCATGGGGAATTTCAAGATCAAAATTCTTCAGATTGTGATGTCTGACACCTTTGAGAGATATACTGCGTGACATTTTTCCGCTCCTAAAAAACAAACCGGATGTATATTATCAGGAAATATTTCAAAAACCAGACAAAAAATTGAAAGAAAGATTGCTTTTTCTCCTTAAACGGGATGATCGTTTAAGACATTGATGAACATTTAAAATGTTCAAGTAAAATTCTTGAACTGTTTGACTAAAAATGATTTTTCAGATAATCTTCCAATGTTTATAAATGCTTTTGTTTGAGGTTTTATGAAGAATTTTGCAGCCTATTCTGGAGGACAACATGAATAAGTCGGAAATGGTTATTGCAGTTTTTGAAAGATTTAAAATAAG
>JAGOEX010000246.1 GCA_017997475.1 bacterium | reverse complement strand
AATGTGTGTGCCATTGAACCGCCGATAATTATTCTGTCGGCAACTTCAAGCATGTATCTTACAGTTGAAAGCTTTTCGGAAACCTTCGATCCGCCGACAATGAAACAGAATCCGTCACCTCTTTTAATTCCTGAGAATTTTGAAAGTTCGTCAATTTCCTTTTTCATCAAAAAACCCATCCCTTTTGTGTCCATTATCTGGGGAAGAGCGTTGACAGATGCCTCTTTCCTGTGTGAAACACCGAAAGCATCATTGATATATACATCGCACATCTTTGCAAGTTCTCTTGCAAAAGAAGAGGAATTTTTCATCTCATCTTCGTTATATCTCAAATTCTCAAGGACAAGAATGTGTCCCGGCTTAAGATCTCTGACCATCTGCTGGGCACCCATTCCGACACAATCTTCGAAAAAGAAAATGTCGTGATCAAGAAGTTCCGCGAGAGCTGCGGCAACGGGTTCAAGTGAAAAAGCGGGATCTCTTTCTATTTCCGGACGACCCATATGGCTTGCTATGATAACTCTCGAGTTGTGCTCAACGGCATGTTTTATAGTGGGGAGAGTTTTCCCGATGCGTTCAATATCTATCTTTCCGTCATTATCAAAAGGGTTGTTGAAATCGGTTCTTATAAAAACCCTTTTTTCTCTGATCGCCAGTTCATTTATGCACTTCACATTTAGAGTATCAAGAAAGCCCATATGAGTCTCCGTTAATTGAGTTATCAGAAAAGTTTTGTCAGAACATCATACATTCTGTTGCTGTATCCCCATTCATTGTCATACCAGCTGAGAAGTTTTATCATTGTCCCCTGCATTACTGCGGTATTTTTCGCATCGAGTATGGATGAGTGAGGATCGCCGTTAAAATCTTTGGAAACAAGGGGCTCGTCACAGTATCTGAGTATACCTTTCATCGGGCCTTCAGCATATTCTTTCATCAATTTATTGATCTCTTCAGCAGTTGTCTCCTTTTCAACGACAAAAACCACATCGACAACGCTTACATTCGGTGTAGGAACGCGGATGGAAATACCGTCAAGCTTACCTTTCAGTTCAGGAATGACAAGCCCTATCGCTTTGGCTGCACCGGTTGTTGTCGGTATCATGCTGAGCGCGCCTGCTCTCGCTCTTCTGAGGTCTTTGTGCGGAAGGTCAAGAATTCTCTGGTCGTTCGTGTATGAGTGGATTGTGGTCATGAAACCGTGCTTGATCTTAAAATGCTTGTTTATTACATGGGTGATGGGAGCAAGGCAGTTCGTGGTACACGATGCGTTTGAAATGACATTGTGCTTTTGCTTGTCATAAAGAGAATCGTTGACACCGAGAACAACTGTAAGATCTTCTCCTTTAGCCGGAGCGGAAATGAGAACTTTCTTTGCGCCTGCCTGAATATGAAGGTCCGCTTTTGCTCTTTCGGTGAAAAGTCCTGTACACTCAAGAACTGCATCTACATTAAGCTCTTTCCATGGAAGTTTTGAAGGATCTTTCTCTGCGATTATCATGATCTCTTTGCCGTCAACAGAAATAGATGCCTCGCCTGCTTTAACTTCGTGATCCCAAACTCCGTGAACGGAATCATATTTCAGAAGATGTGCAAGGGTTTTCGGATCTGTGAGATCGTTGATAGCAACTATCTCGATCTTCTCGCTTTTGTCAGCAATTCTGAAAACAGCTCTCCCGATACGCCCGAAACCATTGATAGCCACGCGAACTTTGGTCATGAATGCCTCCTTCAAAAAAAATTAGTCGTTTATATCCTTATTTAAATCAGAACCTTGCTCTCTTTTATAAAAAGCCCTCTGCATCATATATATCTGCTTTGTCCAGTTTCCTTCCATCTCTCCTGAAAAACCTATATTAACAGCATCAAGATTCGCATCAAGATTGTCACACATTGAAACTATAATTGCTTCCATCGTTTTCGGTTTTTTTGGTGAACCGAACTCATACTCACCATGATGGCTGAGCATTATGTGAAGAAGCTCAACCTTAAGATCGCTGTCATCAGGACAACAGGTTGAAAGAAGCTTCTCAACCCATGTCGCTCCCATGTAGATATGGCCGAGAAGCTTGCCTCTGTCTGAATATCTTTCAACTAGAGCGGTCGCTGTATTGAGCTGAAACTCAAAAACCTTGCCTATGTCGTGTATCAGTGAAGCAAGAACGACCAGAGAAACATCGACCGGATATCTTTTTTCATATTTCGAAACGATGTCAGAAGCCATTTCCGCAACATTCATCGAATGCTCCCAAAGCCCTCTTCTGTAGGCATGGTGCATACTTCTTCCTGCCGGAATTGCCGTAAAAAGCTCCCAGACCTTGCCGCTGTTCTCAAAGTTCTCAATTACTTTTTTATGACCTTCGTTCAGCTTGGAGCAGATCTCACTCCATCTCTCACCAAGCTCTTTTGCGGAAAATGACGATTCCGGAAGAATCCCTCTGCACTCTGAATCGATCTTTTCAGGCGGAACAGTTTCAGCGTCAGTTATCACAACCTGAGTATTCGTCTGATACTTTGTCACTTTGCCTGTCAGTATTTTTACAACATTTCCCGGCTGAAGCGCCGCTTCAGTTTCAGGATTGATATCCCATACCTTGCCGTTGACCTGATTAATTCCGTCAAAAAGCTCGAGGTCCATATAACGCTGGCTGTTCTTTCCTGTTTTTACAGCCGATTTTCTTACAAGAAAATAAAGATTTGAATCAGGAATTATTATATCGCCTTCATCAAGTTCAGTCACCATAACTCTTTTTCTTACCATTTTACCACCAATAACAATAAACAAATAAATAGAATTCAGACATTTTACCCTGCCGGGCAAGCATAATCGTTGCTTCGTAGGAGAAGATATACTTTCATGCAGTAAAAATCAATCAAATTTTATCCGTTAAAAGATTTCTTGAGAAAAATTTGACTTTTGCTCCATTTAAAACAAACTGGAAACTGATTTCGTTTTTTAAGTTTCCAAAGTTTCTGGAGGTGATTTGATGAGTGATGTGCTTAAAGAACAGGTACTCAATGAAGCAAAAAAGCTTTTCTTCGTTTACGGTTTTAAAAAGGTGAGCATGGATGAAATTGCAGCTGCATGCAAAATGAGCAAAAAAACCATTTACCAGCTCTATTCATCCAAAGATGAGCTTATCCGCGAATGTGTCGACAGAATATCAACGGAAAAAGTGTCGGCCATACACAGGATACTTGATTCAGAGCCGCTCGTGTCAGGTGAGCTAAACGGAATGTTTGAGATATTCGGCACTATAAATCAGGATGTGTCGGAGGCGATGATGCGTGACATGAGCTATTTTCCTGATGTCTGGAACATGATCGAGGAAAAAAGGATGACCGTCTTTGCACGAATGGGAGACATCATAGAACAGGGAAAACTGGATGGAAGCATCAATCCTTCTTTGAATGTTGATCTTTTTCTCCGTATTTTCATGGGAATTCTGCAAAGATTTGCCAACCCCGCAATGTTTGCAGAACTGAATTTGCGTCCTTCCGAATTCATTGAACAGATGAAAATGGTCGTTTTTGAAGGGATACTGACTGTTAAGGCAAGGAGACAGTAAAATGAAAAAATATTTAGTAATTCCGATAATTTTTATTTTTGCAGTATTTTCTTCATGCCAAAAGGTCGAACCCACTGTGCTCACCCTTTCCGGAACGGTTGAATCAAAAGATGTGAGGATCTCTTCACTTGTGGGCGGCAGAATAACTGAGGTCAATTATGACGAGGGAGATGAAGTAAAAAAGGATTCCATCATTGCAAAGATCGACTGCCGTGACTACGAACTTCAGCTTGCTCAGGCGGAAACAGTCATAAGCGGAGCAAAGGCAAAGCTCCGGCTTATTA
>JAGOEX010000245.1 GCA_017997475.1 bacterium | reverse complement strand
TGCTTCCCTCTGTTTCATCCTTACATGTTTTCTCATCAGCCAGCATGCTCTTGAACATCACATGATAATTATAACCCTTTTTATAGTCCTCCCATTTAAGCATCTGCCCTTTATAAACTGAAACATCAGGGCCAAGTTCCTTTGATGAAACAGTTGAGAAAAAACCAAGAACGATGAAAAGATAAGTGATTGTTTTATTTAGCATTATTTGCTCCATAAATTTGAACAGCCGAAGTTGAAACTGTTATCTTTTTCACTGATCTCTTTGTCATCATCTGTTACAGAATCTGAATCTGAATCTGTATAGGTGTCTGTGTCGTTGTCAGGATGTCTGTCAAAATCAGGAGGCGGAGGGTATGGCATGCATTTGCCGGTTTCATGGTCACAATATTCGTAAGATTCGCAGTCAAGATCTGTTTTGCATTTTTCAGGCGGAGCATATCCTCCGCATTCAGACATATCGATCATTTCAGGACTGTTTACACAATTACCACCACCCTCATCTACCATGCTGAAGGGAATTCCGTGGTTTGTTTTATAAGGAGTAAGTCCCGGTGAATGAATTTCTGCGATATTTTCTATTCTTTCCATATGAGCAGTTCCCGGCTTCACAGTTGTCTTATATCTCACCATGATAAGGTTTTCACAGGTCAGATAATCTGAATCAGCCGGACAGAAAGTTGTTGTATCAGCAATTTTGAAACCGTCAGTCAGAGGAAAATTTCCATTGCTATCTGGAATTTTAATCCATCTTTTTGCAACTTTTTTATCATTAACCGTAGTAAATTCAGCGGCATACTCAGTTGATCCCGGAACATATTCCATGTGTTCCGGAATGGTATTTTTCACGATTACCGGCGGAGTCATGTTGTCTCCCCAGTTCTGAATTTTTATAGCAAAAGTGTGAGGCCCGTCGTAACACCACAGTGCGTCATAATAATTTTCGTGATTTCCCAGGAAGTTTGCAGGAGTACATGCAATGAGTTCGTGCTGATCAGGAATATCAAATACCGGAGCTTTTGAGTCAACGGATACCACCATGAAGTTTGTTATCACAGAATCCTGATTTGCACCGATCCGCAGGCCTATTCTCGATCCCCCTTTATTGAAATGTGCCGAAAAAACACCATCTGAAGATGAATCCATGACAAAAGTATCAACATCCATAGAATATTCAATGTTTTCATAGTCCAAATCAGGTGGAATGCCTCCGACACAGGTAGGTTTTACATCTGCCCAGCCGTATTGAGAAGAAATCGAATTAAAAACTTCAACATATTTAAAAAATTCATCTTCCTCAGTTTTTTCTGTTTCAGGATTGCACTCATTACTCAGCGGAATCCAGCCGACCTGATCTCCCTGAACCTCTATGCCCTCAGGAATTGCCAGTTCACCGTCGGGATTGTAAAAAGATACAAGGTTGGGATCACCTTCATGAACTGCAAGAGTTATTCTGATCTCAGGATCAGTCGGAAATTCAAATCCGGTGACATTGATCTCACTTAGCTCGTGCCAGTAAGGTTTAAATCCGTCATAAAGATATATTTTTTTCGGGCTGATCTCTTTTGAAGTATATATCATAATTATTGACCATCCGGCAACAAGAGTTGAAGCTCCGACATAGCTTGAATCTTTTGCACAGGTTAGATCAGACAGTGTGTAGTTTCCAGATAGCGAATAACCGTCATATTCATTTCCAAGATCGTTCCCTTTTTTCTGAATTTCATGAAAAAAATCAGTAATATCAACTCTGTAAGTGAAATAGCTGTGATTGATATAATCAGAATCCACAAATGCGTCAAATTCAAAACCCTGTGGCTCTGCAATTTTATATCCCTTTTTCCCGGTTATTACCTGTTCTTCTTTTATCTTTTTATTCTCTGAAATAAATGAAAGCGTTACCTCGTTGTCTGTCAATCCATTCCTTAAAGCAACGGGCTGTGCTCCAGTCCAGACAAGAAATGCTCTTTCAACTGATGCATCGGCCGGGATGTGGGAAAGATTAAGAGTGTAGGTGCTCCCCTCTTTTTCATCCATGCATGTCAAAGGATGGGGAAGATTATCATCTTGTTCAAGCATGCTCTTGAACATCACGAAATATCCATACGCACCATCTTCCCATTTCAGTTCCTCACCTCTGTAAACTGAAACATCAGGGCCGAGTTCTTTGGCTGTCATTATTGAGACAACGCCCAGAACAATGAAAAGACAAGTGATTGTTTTTATAAGCATTTATTCCTCTGAACAAAATTTGTTTCAACACTTTATTAAAACTATTTTAATCTTTAAGAAATTAATGTCAAATGGAATTTTCAGAAACCTGTTTCATACGAATGCTGACTGATGAGATTGATAAGTTCCTGAAATGACATATCATCTCTGATGCCGAGCCGGGTGAGTGCAAAGTCATATTTTACGGGATCATCGGGTGAAATTTGTGCAAAATGTTCTGTTATCTCGATTGCAGTTTTAAGGTCGGCGGAGTTTCTTTTGGTGAATCCAAGCAGTTTTGCCGCTTTGAACATGTGAGTGTCAAGCGGAATTATGAGGTCTTTTTTTGAGCATTTATTCCAGCCGCCGGGATCCACATTGTCATGTCTTACCATCCATCTGAAATAGAGGTTGAGCCGCTTGCATGCAGAACCGTCTGAAGGGGAGGGGAGCAGATATAATTTGTGAGAGTTATTTAGAAAATCGGTAAATTTATCAATACCTTGACGATAAAGTGTTTCAAGTGTCCCGTATTCAGTGAGTGCTCTTTTTATCCCTGTCAGAAGTTTTACAACATCGTCTGATATGGTAAACCTGTGCTTAAATCCCGCAAAGATCTGCGAATACTCTTTTTCATTGTGACTTAGAACAAAATCATGCGGTTTTCCATCCATCGGATCTAATATTTTTCTCACAGAAACAAGGATCTGTGCAACTCTGCCGTAAGCAAGAGACGATGCTATTAGCCCAACAATTTCGCGATCTTTCAACTCATTAAAATTATAAAGGAAAATCAACGGATCGGGATCAACAAACTCCCTTTTGTTCAGTTTTGCATACAGACATTCAAGAAGCGGTTTAAGATCAATAGTTCTACTTGTCAAAAGGTGCTCCTTTCAAAGTTCCGTCAATGTATTTAAGCTTCACTTTCACAAGTTCTCTGCTTTGAAAATCGCCTGAAACTTGAACTGTCTGGAATTTTGAAGATGTTGAGTTAAAGAGCCCGTCACCAATTTTTTCTTCGATTATGACTTCATCTGTTGTTCCGTCAAGTGACTGTATATACTGGAGTTTTTTCTTTTCAAACAGATCTCGGAGAATGGCTGCCCGTTCTTTTTTAACTTCTTTCGGAACCGGATTCTCTTTTTCCATGATCTCTGCTTTGGTTCCTGCTCTCACTGAAAACGGAAAAACATGTCCATAGGTGAAAGGGAGTGATTCAATGAACTTGAAAGATTCGTTGAATTCCGCATCTGTTTCACCGGGAAAGCCGGTTATCACATCGGTTCCTATCGCAGGTAACTTTTTGTAAATATTAATTAATCTGTCAACTGCCCTTTTAAAATCATCGGCTGAATAAGGTCTGTTCATTCTTTGCAGAACTGAGTCACATCCATGCTGAAGAGGAATATGCCAGTGGGGAAGTATCATCCCTTTTTCAGCCATGTTAAAAAGTTCTTCATCAATTTCAGGAGACTCAAGGGAACCGAGCCGGACCCTGCCGATAATTTCATAGGCCGCTTTCACAACATCGGCGAGAGTCGAGCCATCGTCAAGATCTTTTCCATATTTCCCGATGTGAATGCCTGTCAGAACAACTTCATGAAATTGCTCTGTTTTTATTTTTTCAACGAGTGTTTTTATCTCATTTAACGGAACACTCTTCAAAGGACCGCGGACATAAGGAATTATGCAGTATGAACAG
>JAGOEX010000244.1 GCA_017997475.1 bacterium | reverse complement strand
GTTTTGCATATTGATGTTGAGAATCCTTATCCTATGACAAAACTTGAAAAAGAAAATGTTGAATCCAAGCTTGAATTTTCCGAGCATATTCATTCAGTTTCTGATATTTTTAATGTAAGCGAGAGAGATCCTTATAAAGAAGGAGCGGGTCTCGGAATAATTTTTGTTGCGATTATGCTGAAAAGCATGGGTGTTCCTCATGATAAATTTATTATAAAAAATGACGGTTCAAAAACTGTGTCATCATTTTCTGTTCCCCTGAATGAAGAGACTGTTAAATTTTACAACGAATATAAGGAGAGATGATGCCTTATCAGCTCATTCTTGAAGGAAAAGTGCAGGGTGTCGGATGCCGTTATTACTGCGCAAAAACTGCAAAAGCCATGAAGCTTAAAGGTTCTGCGTCTAACATTTCTGACGGTACGGTGAGGGTTTTCATTAATACAGATGATTCGGTTAAAGCAGCAGCATATGCGGAAGCTTTGCGGTTGAATAAATTCGGTTACGGCTTTTACGGAAGATTTACAAATATAAAATTAGAAAAATGTTCGGGTGAAATTGATGGCGACTATAACTGGTAAAAAGAAAACCGCGCTTGTTGTTGAAGGCGGCGGTATGCGCGGTATCTTTACCGCGGGCGTTCTTGATTATTTTATGGAAAAAAAGTTTGCGCCTTTTGATGAATATTACGGCGTATCGGCTGGTTCATGCAATCTTGCTTCGCATCTCGGCGGTCAATACCGCAGAAATTATAACTGTTATGCGGACTATATGCTTATGGACGAATTTTTCAGCATGAGAAAATATTTTGCCGGCGGACATTTTATGGATCTTGACTGGCTTTGGGATTATCTGAGCATCAAAGAACCCCTAAACGCAAAAAAAGCTTCGAAAAATAAATTTTTTGTAGTAGCAACAGACATTTCAACCGGTGAACCGGCTTACATCCGCGCGGAAAATAATTCGCTTGCAGAGTATCTTAAGGCATCGAGTTCTCTTCCGCTTCTTTACCGAGGCTTTGTTGAAATTGAAGGAAGACGTTTTGTTGACGGCGGCATAGCTGATCCTATTCCAGTTATGCAGGCAGCTCAAAACGGTGCAAAAAGAATTATGGTATTGCGTACACGTCCTGCCGGATATATTAAAAAAAGTTTTACTGAAAGCAGATTGATACCGTTGCTTTTCCCGAAATATCCGAATCTTCAGAAGGCAATGAAGCAGCGTGATGAAAAATACAACCGTTCGTTAGAATATATATCGAATCCGCCGAAAGGAATTGATGTCATTCATATATGCCCGAACGGAATGAAAACAGGACGCACGACAAAAGATAAAAATTTAATTGATGATGATTACGAGCTTGGAAGAAAAGCAGGCGAGGAAGCCTTGAAGAAATGGAAAATGTAAACCCTTTCGGGTTTACATTTCTGCTGTGTTGATTATAAGTCTTATTGTGTTTTCATCGATCATCAGTTTGCTTGAAATGTCAGTAGAATCCCATCCCTTGCTGCTGAGTTCTCTGACTGTTCTGATGACGTTTTCGTTAATGTTTTTATCTACAGAAGAATCCTTCTTCATCTGTTTGCTTATTACTCCGGACGAACCCATTGACTGAATAAAGTCGGAGAACTGTTTCATTTTTTTATCTGTCTTGTCATACATTTCTTTTAATCGGTTGTCTGTCTGGTCAATAGCATCATGCATTTTTTCAACCTTGTTCATCATCGCAAGAATCTGGTTCATTCTTGCTTCGACATGTTCAGTCAGACTTTCGAGCTCATTGAATTTATCATGGACGTCTTTAATTTCTTTTTCTTTTGATTTAAGAATCAGTGTGTTCTGTTCAATACCGGCAAGATATTCTTTCAGTTTTTCAACCTTGCGCTCTGTTTTGTCTGCAACGTTTTGAAAAGAACCTAAACGCTTATCAAGAGAAGAGGCTATTATATCCATTTTTTCAAGGGACATTAGCGATTTGTTTATTAGGTCTTCATTCTCGTTCAGTTCGCTAATTCTTGAATCGAGATTTGAATAGCTCTGCTGAAGCGCTTCGATACGTGAGTTGATAGTATCGATTTTTGAAGAATTTTCTTTCAGGCTGTCCGCTTTAATCTTAACTTCTTCAGCTATGTCAATTACCGCGTGAATTTCTGCGGTGATTGTTTCCATGTTGTCTTTTTTTGCCTGATAAAGCTTCAGTTCTTTTTCGAGATGCTTTTTAACTTCTTTGAATTCATCCAGTCCGCTCATGAAGGATTTTACTTCAACGGTTCCTTTCTGGCATGCGTCAAGTGTTATCTGAAATCTTGAAAGCGCGGTTTCAACATCCTGACGCATTTCGAAAACACGGTTTTTCTGTTCATAGTTTATGATTTCGTTTTTTATTTCGGTAAGCTTTTCACTGAGAGCGCCGAATCTGTTTTCGGTTCTTTCGAATTCGTTTGAAAGAACGCTCATTTTTTCATTTGTCAGTGAGCTGATTTTTTTATCAAAATCATGATACTGTTCGTTAAAGCTGTCAATGGCTCCTCTGATTTCTTCAGCTTCTTTTCTTACAGCTTTAATTATTTCATCTTTCTTTGTTATTGAATGAAGAGACAGTTCGGACATCGAGTCGCGCAGACGCGAAAGCTGTTCGTCAAAAGAATTTATCATATTCTCTTTGTTTGTGTCGATGACGGTTTCGAGACTTTTTATTTTTGCCATCATTCTTTCAGCTTCTTTGTCGGCTTTATCAAAGAGGTTCTGGCGCGACTGTTCGACTTTGTGTTTGATGTCGTCAACACAGTCATAAAGTCTGTTGAGTTCGGCTTCTGTTTCTCCGATCAATGCTGTCTTTGTTTCTCTGAATTCTTCAACCGATGAAGTTATATCCTGACGGAGAGAATCGGCGCTTTTTCTTATTTCTGAAAAAACAGTAGATTCCATATTTGCAAGAGTGTCTTTTAGGGTAACGACCTGCTCATTTAGAAATTTGACATCTTCTTTTGTATCATAGAAGATTTCATCTTTTTCCATTTTGAGTGTTTCGCTGAAAGTGGAAAGTTTGCTTTCAAGCGATGTAACTTTTCCGGTAAGATCAGTGATCAGGCGTTTTTCGGCGCCTTCGATTCTGTTTTCAAGCGAATTGACGTTTTTTGAAATGCTGTCTACGCGTGAACGGACGTTTTCAAGTATAACTTCGCCGGCAGCAGTTACATTGTGCTCCATAGATGAAATTGTTTCAGTGAAATTTTTCGCAAGAGTGTCAATTTTATTCGAAGACTGCTCAACTAGCTTATCTTCGCGTTTTTCGATGTTTTCGGCGAGTCTTGCGATGTGGCTGGCAATCTCTTCGTTGATTTCCTTGTTTTTTTCACGTAGTCTTTCCGAGAATGAATTTATAAGTTCAGAATTTTCTTTTTCAATTTTAGAGACGGCATCATTAAGACCCGAAACTCTTTTTATTATTTCCCCGAAGTTTTCTTTTGCATTGTCTATGTACTTAATCTGCTTGTTTACATCAAGTGCTGCATTTGATACAATCTGAAGGTTTTCTTCAACTTTGCGGAGACTGTTTTTTTCAATATTTAGATTTGAAAGCTTCTTTTCGAGATCATCAATTGATGAACGGATATTGGAGGTGAGAGAGGATGCTTTTTTGAGCATCAGATCCATTTCAATCGTTGAATCATTATATTTTCTGTTTTCGTTTTCAGCCATCTTCTTGAAATCAGAAAAAGTTCTGTCGGTAAATCTTTTAAGTTTGAATATTTTGCTGTTTGCACGGTCAAATCTGCGGAAAATTACAGTTATCGCGAGACATGCAGCGATTGTGGCGATGTTTATGAACATTTCTCTCTCCATGAAGTTCAAATTGCCGGTTTTTCCGGAAAAAAATAGATAATTTCATAATTTTTCTATAAGAGACATAATATTTGTCAAGAATATTATGTCTCTTGAATTTT
>JAGOEX010000035.1 GCA_017997475.1 bacterium | reverse complement strand
GGACATTGAAAGATTCAGAAAAACTTCTCTTCAAGTTCCATTTTCCGTGACCGTGATAGAAAACCACAGGGATTATTATCCTGAACTTTCTTTCCGCTTTATAATCCTCTTCAAGCATGAGATACTGGTATTTCAGCAACTGCCAGAGAATGTTCTTATCTTTATGTGACTTATGTTCAAAAAGAAAATAGAGATCGACGGGCTCATCATCTTTCGTTCTGATCTTAATGACAAAATCGCTCAGGTGACTTCTCAGCGAATCATCGACATGGCTCGTTGACTGGATCACCGATGTTGAAAAATCAAGCTTTCTCACGATCCCTGCCGGCAGAGCACCTTTTATAAAATCATTAGTGTTTTCAATATTCTGGAAGGTCTTTCCAAACAAATTGTTGTGCACTGGCTCATTCTTGCTCATAAACATCCCCGAATTATAAAAATCACAAAGCTAATACACAGTAAATAATGTGGATGAATTAGTCAAGAAAAGAATTAGATGGTTTTGTCAAAAACCTGACTGTCTAAATTTAAAAATCTATTTCGATTTTTCAGCAAGAGTTTTCATCGCTTCTGAAAGGCCTGAATACATTGCTTTGTATTCTTTATCTTTCCAATCTTTTTTATCTTTTCTGATGAATGTTGTAAGGTCTGATCTGTTGTCAAAGCGGGCGATGGGAATGTTCCATTTTTTTGTGACATAAACCTGTTTACCACCTTTTTTGACGGCAACGAACCTTTCAACTTTCACGGTGTCTTTTCTGTCGCTTGTTTCAATGAGATATTCCATGTCGTCACAGCCGTATTCGCCAAGCATTACTTCAAGCGGAACTCCGTGGTGAAGGATCGAGCTCTGTCCATCCGGTTTCGCCCTTTCATAATTCTTTCTTCTGCTTTCTTCAGGGGTCACCCAGACATAAAGAATAGAGGCACGGCTTAAAATGTGCTCAGAAAATGTTTCAAAGGCAAATGCATAACCCTGCGGAGGAGTGAGAGGCATTTGTGAACCGTTGGCTCCTCCTCTTGCAAGTTCTATCACTATCGTTTTCCCTGTTTTATCAGTCTTTGCAACTTTGTTCTTTTCTCTAATGAATTCAGCCACTTCATTTTCAAGAACATGTCCCAGCTCTATTCTTTTATCCCACGGAATCTTGCCAAGTTCACGACCCAGACCGAACTTTGACCTTGCAGTGTCAAGCCGTTCAAAAAGCCATTGAGAAGCCGATGAAACATTGATAACAGTTGAATTGCAGAGATCTTCATAATCCAGATTGAGAAGTTCAACAAGCGTCCCCCACTCCATTCCGTCCTTGAAAGGTCTTGTCGGACCTTTATAAAAAATATAGTCAAACCCCATCTTTCCAAGTTCGTCATCAATGCAGTGCATGAAGTGGACATAAGGATAATCATCAAGCTGCAAAGTCGGCCCCATGTGCATATCTTTTCTGCACTGAGCAGGGGTCAGAAGCTCCATGAACCTCCTCACTTCAGATTTTCCCGAAGCCGGAAGCGCCATCAGAAGAACAGTATCAAGCAGTTTTGTCATTGGTTTCTCCCAAAAAGAAATTAAAAAACTGCAATATTCTACAGTTTAACTGAGACAGAGTCAAAAAAGAATGGATGATTCAAGGTTTTTTATTATATCCGCGCATGTTGTTGAGTTAAATTTCTGATCAAATGATGCTTCCAATTCCCGGATTTACATAAATATATTTTTCAAATGTCACTCTTCCGTGTGTTATGGGGGCGGCAACAATTGCCTGAGTCTTGTATCCTTTTTTTTTAAGCAGCGGCAGAACTCTGTCAAAATTGAATTTTCTTTCATCCGGCTTTTCAGCACTTTTTGCTTCGACGGCATAAATCATATTATTTTTTATCACAAGGACATCGATTTCAACACCGTTTGAATCACGGTAATAAAAAACATTCGCAGAAGTGTCCATTGATACAGTTTTAATTATTTCGCAGACAACAAAATTTTCCCATATCTGACCGATTAAAGGATTTCCCCATAAACCGGCATCACCGTTAATCCTCAGCAAATTACAGAGAAGTCCTGTGTCGCAGAAAAACACTTTGGGCGATTTTATCAGTCTTTTCCCAATATTCTCAAAATATGGCTGGATAATTGATATAACTCCGCTTGATTCCAGAACTGATACCCACGATTTAGCTGTGTTGGGAGAAATTGAAGCATCTTTTGCAAGCTCTGACAAATTCAAAATGTTTGCCGATCTTAAGGCAAGTAACTGAATAAATTTCTGAAAACTATTAAGATCTCCGATGTTTACGATGCTTCTGACATCTCTTTCAATATAGGTTTTCATATAATCTCTGAAAAAAATGTCTGAATCCATATCAGAATTTTTCCATAATTCAGGAAATCCTCCCCTTTTGACAAGATTTTCAACTCCGGTGTTTATTCCGGCGTTTTTGATCTCAACTGCACTTAGAGTTGAAAGCTCAATTATTGAAATTCTTCCTGCAAGAGATTCACTGATGTTATTCATCAAAGAAAAGCGCTGGCTTCCAGTCAGCACCCATTTTCCATAAACATCACGATTTTCATCAATAATAATCTTAAGTTCCCTTAAAAGACCAGGAGCATACTGAATTTCATCTATTATAACTCTGGAAGCATTTTCAAATCTTTTTAAAAACATTTTCGGCTTTTCATTCGCCTCTCTTGCAAGGATCATATCATCCAGAGTGACATAGACAGCTTCCGGAAAAAGCCGTTTTAGAAGAGATGATTTCCCTGACTGTCTCATCCCTGTCAGCAGAACAGCAGGTCTTGTCTTAACCGCCTTTAATAACTGATCTGAACACGCTCTTTCAATCCACATTTTTTTTCTCCATCAAACAAAAATCACAGAAATAAACATAGCATATTTATGTAATTTAGTCAATCAACTTTATGATTATCTGCAATTCAATTGCAGATTTACATAACATTCCCGATTCTTAAAGTTCCGGGAAAACTAAGAGAAGTGGAATTGATTTAGGGGGTTAAGGTGGATTTAAGCCGCAGTTTTATATATAAATATTGCTCCCTCGTATAATGATTCAGAAAAGCGTTTTGTTTACAAATTCCAACAATGGAAGAGGATGAGAGAGGAGGATTTGCGCCCATGAGCTTCGAGCCCGGGGGTCAGTTTCTTCCTCTCATCCGGTTAGATGTCGGGGAATAAGTTGATCTTTGAGATCGCATACGAGGTCGCCATAAGTACATATGTTTTTGCTCCGAAGCATCTGAATTCACTTAAAATTATAATGTTTTCTCACTGCTTTTCTGATGTTCCAGCGGCAATTCATCCCTTCAGGAAATGTGACGAAATCACCTTTTCCGAATTTATAGACACTGCCTGTTGTGTCGTCTGTGACTTCGACTTCACCTTCAAGCAGATAACATTCCTCTTGCGAATCATAATGCCACGGGAATCTGCTCACTTCTTTTTCCCAGATACCCCACGAAAACACACCCTTTTCCTTCAACTGCGTATCTGTCAGTTTTTCAATCTTAACTTCCATTTTTAACTCCTTCAAATTAAACATTGACGACTGATTTTACACTTTTGATCCGACAATGGAAATAAAAACAGTTTGAACACCCTTCAAGTGATATAAAATTCTTTGAGTTCTTCTTAATTTTATGGTATTTAAGGCGTTACTGTTTTGTTTATGCGGATTTTTTTTCATTCCGGAGGTGTTATGGACAAGGTTTTGATTCTCGATTTCGGCTCTCAGTACAATCAGCTTATTGCACGCAGAATTAGAGAGATGAATGTTTACTGCGAACTTCATCCTTTTGATGTGACTATTGATTTTATTAAGGAATTCGCACCTGTCGGAATAATTTTCTCAGGCGGCCCCAACTCGGTGAACGATGCAGGATCACCCGATGTTTCACCTGAGATCTTCAAACTCGGCATACCGATCCTTGGAATTTGCTACGGAATGCAGTTGATGTCAGTCCGTCTTGGCGGCCGGCTTGAAAGCGGTGACAGCAGAGAATACGGACGGGCAATGGTTGAAAACCTTGCACCTAAGTCCCCACTTTTTAGAAATGTCTCCGATTCGACTCAGGTCTGGATGAGCCACAGCGACCATGTTTCAGTTCTTCCTTCCGGCTTTTATCCGATAGCAAAAACGAATTCAATCCCTTATGCCGCGATTGGAAATGACGAAACGAAAATGTATGCAGTCCAGTTCCATCCCGAAGTGATTCACACCGTTGAAGGGGGACGGATACTTTCAAACTTTCTGTTTGAAGTGTGCAATGCATCAGCAGAATGGAAAATGGAAAATTACATAGCAACCGCTGTTGAAAAACTTCACGATCAGATAAAGGACAAGAAAGTCGTTCTCGGACTTTCAGGCGGAGTAGATTCATCAGTAACCGCCGCACTTCTTGCCAAAGCGATAGGAAAGAACCTCACTGCAATATTTGTTGACAACGGACTTCTGCGTAAAAATGAACGGGAGGAAGTTGAACATAATTTCAAGAATATGGTCAACCTGATCGTCGTTGACGCAAGGAACGAATTCATGTCAAAACTTGCAGGAGTTGATGAGCCGGAAAAGAAAAGAAAGATCATCGGAAACACTTTCATCGAAGTTTTTGAAAGAGAAGCGGCAAAGATCAAAGATGCCGATTTCCTTGCGCAGGGAACGATCTATCCTGATGTCATTGAAAGTTCATCAAGCAAAAAAGGGGCTTCCCACACCATCAAAAGTCATCACAATGTCGGCGGACTGCCTGAAGACATGAAGCTGAAGCTTGTTGAACCGCTTCGTGACCTGTTTAAAGATGAAGTGCGTGAGCTTGGACTTAAGCTCGGACTTGCTGAAAAACTTATCAAAAGACACCCTTTCCCTGGACCGGGACTCGCTGTTAGGATCCTGGGTGAAGTGAGTGCTGAAAAATGTGATATTCTCAAAGATGCCGACCACATTTTCATCGAAGAAATACGAAAAGCAGGGATTTACGACTCGATATCTCAGGCATTTGTCGTCCTTCTGCCCGTCAAAACTGTAGGGGTGATGGGCGATTGCAGGACATATGAATTTGTTGTTTCGCTCCGGGCAGTTAAGACTGATGATTTCATGACAGCCGACTGGTTTGAGTTCGATCACGCTTTCTTAAAAAGAGTTTCATCAAGAATAATAAACGAAGTGAAAAACATCAACAGAGTGGTCTATGACATAAGTTCAAAGCCCCCGGCAACGATAGAATGGGAATAATAACAGGAGGTTACAATGAGTAAAATCGTTATTTCCGATGACAGGTCGCTTGAGAACCTTGACATCAGGTTCGATCATCTGCTTCTCGGAGGAGACGATATCAGGGAAGAGTCTGAAAAATTCATTCCGCTTGAAAACATGCTCCAGAGAATACCTCAGGAATTCTTTCCATCCCTTCTCATGTCATCCACAAAGGAAAAAGCTGTTTCCGTTCTGTCAGGAGACGACGAGCTGGAACTTCTTTTTCTTATCATCCTTGCAGGTGAGCGATGCGAAGAGCTCCTTGAAAAGTTGAAATCTTTAAAAAATTCCATGGACCCTGAAAAATATCGCGATTTTCTCATATTTCTTTTTCTACACAGCAAAAACGGAAAAGAAAACATTATTTCTGAAATAAGATCGTCAACTCTTCCCGGAAAAGACGGAATACTTGATCTGATCCTTGCCGCATATGACGCTGAACCGCATGAAATAAAACCTCTTAAAGGGGCGGAATATCTCTATGCGACATTTTTTGAAGCTCTCAAAGCTGAACAGGCAGGCGACCATGCAAGAGCTTTCTCGCTGATGCTGGCACTTTTTGAAAGATCGATGTATCACCCTTTCATATTTGAAGTGCTGAAATTTTACATCGTACAGTATGACGGGATATCTCCGGAACAGATCGAAATTTTTTCAAGCAAGGTGACAGAAAGTCCTCTTACCGTTCCGTTTTCAGACCTGAAATTCATCGAATTCCTTTATTATTTCAGAAACAATATTGAGAACAAGCTTGAATTCGCTGTTTCAGCACTGGCGGAAAGCACCGATTCCATATTTCTTCTCAATGTCATCGCTCCGCTTCTGTATAAATATAAAAAATGGCATCTTATTGGAAAGTTCTACAAACTCTCCGCAAAAAAAACCACCGGTTCTGAAAGGACAAAATATCTTGAACTTCTTGCCGATATTTACGAAAACAAGCTTGATATGCCCGATTTTGCCACAGAGATACACAAAAATATCGTTGAAGATGATCCCATGAGCTGTTCGGTAAGTCTGTCAAGAGTTCTTTCGGTATATGAAGAGAACGGCATGTGGAGTGAACTTTTCAATCTCTATAATCACCTTTCCGGCAGAGAGGAAGATGAAACTCTGAAGGCATACTACTTCTACAAAGCGGGCGATGTCCTTCACCGTGAACTTGGAAAAAGCGCTGAAGCACGCGAATATCTTGAAAAAAGTCTTGCCATAAAGCACTCTTTTGAAGTTGTGAGAACTCTTTCCGAAATATACCTTAAAATGCATGACTATGACGCCTATATCAAGACACTTCTGAGAGAACTTGAATTTTCGCTTGAGGCAAGCGAAAGAATAAGGGTGTTGAATATCATTGCCGAAACATACATAAACCATAAAAAGGACTTCATTTCAGCGCAGAAATATCTCCTGAGCATTCTTGATATTGCACCGGACCATCTTCCCACAATAAAAAAGCTCGGAAAGATCTACTATCAGACAAGGAGCTGGAAAAACCTTGCCGAGATAAATTTCAAAGAGATCGACCTCACAAAAGACCTTGTTGACACAGTGAACCTTTATTACCGCAACGGTTCAATATTCTTCAAGGAGCTTGGTGATCTTGAAAGGGCTACCGAGTGTTTCATGGAGATACTTGAGATAGAACCCGACCACATCCCCACTCTGCTCTACCTTGAAAAGATCTATCTGCGCAAGAGGGATATTAACAATCTCATCATTTTATACAAACGGCTTCTTGAACAGAGTCACACCGACTCTGAAACAAGGCAGTATTATCTCACACGGCTTGGAATAATATACCGCGACAACAACATGGTCAACGAAGCCATTGATGTGTTCAGAAAAATTCTCAAAATGTTCCCTGAAAATATCATGGCTCGTGAAAACCTGAGAATGCTTGAAGGGAAACCCGATTTCAGTGAATCAAATACCGGAGATTACATTGAAAAGGACCTTGAACTCTTTTCCGATCTTATAAAGAACAAAGATCACTCATATGTTACCAGTCAGTATCTCCTCAAGAAAGAACCTTCTCTTTGGAAGTATCTCTATTTCATAAGAAAGGATTCGCGCAGTGATATTGAAAAACCGCAGAAGCCGGGACATGATGAGCAGTTTGTCATTTCCCTTCTTGAGCAGAACTATTCGATCGACAACCTGATTAAAAACTCTTCCAAGAAAATTGCGTTGATGCTTCTTGTTGAAAAATATATTGAGGAGGGTTATTTCAGAGGAATACAGACAATACTTAAATACTACCTCAAATACGAACCTGAAAACAAAAGAAAGGTCTGGTCGATATTCTTCAGAGGATCTGACAATCCTGAACTGAAAGAAGAGCTTGAAAACATACTTTTAAACGAATCCGACCCTTTCAGCATAGAGGTTGTTAAAGATATACTGGAAAAAATATATTTAAAAGAAGAAGACTACAACACATTGATATTCCTTAGAAATTTCTTCATAAAAAAGATCTCCGATCCAAAAAGAAAATGTGATCTGATAGACTCAACAATAGAACTCGTTCACGAACATGCCGGAACAGAGCAGCTTCTTGATCTGTATAAACTCAGATACAGCTCCACACCCGATGAAGAGATCTGTGCATACAGGGAAATATATGAAAAATTTCTCAGTTCCATCGGGAAGACCGAAATGCTCACGAATATTTATGAACTCGAATGGAACAAAAATCACGATATCTGTGCGGGAAAAAAATGTTTTGAACATTATATGTCAACAGGAAATATCGAAAAAGCTGTTCAAATGGCGAGAGCTATCCTTGCAGCCGAATGGGATTTTTCACTTTTCATGAAACTTGTCGAACTTCTCAAGAGCAGTGGTGACATAAACCTTGCAATAAGTGATGTGACGGCACGGATCGACAATTCCCCCGAAGATTTCCGCGAACAGCTCAAAGGGCTTCTGCTTGACCTTAACCTTGAAGCGGGTTACACCGCTAACGCACTTGATCTGTTCAATAAAACTCAATACAGCGACAACAGTGACCGTTTTGAGAGAGGAATGAAACTGATCAAACAGATGAATACGGAAAAACCGGATGAATTGACTATTTCTCTGGTAAGATCACTTGTGTCATCAAATACTGATCAGGCGGTGGAAAAGCTTAAATTCCTTTTCCAGTCAGGGACAGATATTTCAGAAACAGACATCCAGCCATTCAGCTCATACAATGAAGTGCTTCATGCTTTTGATGGAACCCTGCCGGAAGAGTACAAAGCCAGAATACTGACACATTTTGCACAAAGAAATGATGTTGATGCAAAAAAAGTGCTGATAAACAACTACATTAAAGAGGGCGATGAAGAAAATGCTGTCAAACTCATCGATTCAATAGACCCCGACCCTGTTTCAAAAACAGTCTTTCTTTCAAAACTTGCATGGAAAAATGGACAGTATCAGAAGGAAAAAGAGCTTCTGAAAGGAATTCTTTTTACAGCCATTGCAAAAAAAGACACATACCCTTTAAAACGGCTCGCCATCCTTGAAAAAGATAACCGCCGTCTTCAGTTCTTCATTGAAAGCATCCTTAAGCTATCAGGACTTTCCGACAAAACAGACGAAGAGCTTTATCCGCGTATATTTGCAATTGACAGCAAAAGTATTTTTGAATTTCTGAATTTCACTCAGACTGAACTTCTGCTGAAAGAATTCCTCCATATAACCTCTTTCGGCATAAGGGATGAAACAAAGATCCCCGGAAAACCTCTGAATTCCAATTCCCACAGGGAACTGGTTAACCTTATTGAATACATCAAGCTGTCCGCGAACTTTGACGACCTTACCGGTGTTTTTGATGATAAACTTGAAAGTCCTTTCGAGATAGTTCAGGCAAAACTCCCGTGTATCTGTTTCGGGCCTGCGGCACTCAAAATGAGCATCAGAGATCTCAAATTCAAAGTGATCCGTAACGCATTTCTTCTTTCATGCGGAATGAGAAATACTTTTAACAGAGACAATGCCGGATTTTCTTCCTCGGCTTTGATAGCACCCTTGAAACTTGAAGGGAAAGAAAAGGTCAGGTTCATAAAGAACATCAGACCGAACTTCCAGAACCGTCTTCTTGATCTTGTAACCAAGCTGGAAAATACTGAACCTGATACATTTACAACTTTCCTTGAAAAACTTTATGATGCATCGTTCTATCATACATTCTCACTTGTTCCTGACATTCAAACGGCTTTCGATTTCACCGGAAATGATATTGAACACATTGCAGATCCAAACCCGAAATTCCAACAAGTATTTAAATTTATTAACAATTTCTTTTTTCAACAGGTATAGTCAATGGAAAAGGTCTCTATTCATCTTCAAAATCCCCAAACGAAAACACTTGAAACGATCATTGCTGTTCTTAACGAAGGCGGTGTTGTTCTGCTTCCGGGAGATACCTCTTATTTTTTAGCTATTAAGATGGGAAAGAAAAATGCTCTGGAAAAGCTCAACCGGATAAAACAGACAAAAAAAAGAAAATACTACTCAGTCGTATTTAAAGATCTTGGTGACATCTCAAAATATGCCGACATTGACAACAGGCATTTCAACCTCCTGAAAAGATGCCTTCCTGGACCATACACCTTCATTCTGACGGCAAGCCGAGACATCCCCAAGATAATGCTTGAGAACAGAAAAGAGGTGGGAATAAGAATACCGGAAAGCAGATTCATTTCCGAACTTCTTGAATTATTCGGAGAACCGCTTGTCGTTTCAACCGCATCCAGTGATGAAGGTGGTGATTTCAACGATCCCGACGAAGACGAGCCGCAGTGGCTTCATATGATAGACCTTCTTGTTGACGGCGGCTATGTGCCGTCTGAACTTACAACGATAGTAAAATTGAACGGTGATGAATACGAAATAATCAGAGAAGGTAAAGGTTCTCCGGACATCTTTTGATAAATTCAGGATCTTAATATGAGAAAAATAAATCTGACGCTTACTTTTTTCCTTTATTCGATACTCAGTTACATTTTTTATATAATTGTGTTCGTCTTTGTGAAAAACAGTAGTTATGAAAGCGGCATCTACTATTTCACACCTGCCTTCATATTTGTTTTCATTAAACTTTTTGAGTCAGGCATAAAGAAAATCATCTCTGTGGCGCTTTTTGTCACTGTTCCTTTCCTGATCTCCGTATATCTGACATTGCAGGGACATCTTGCAGGATGGGAGGTGTCAGGTTTCATTCCGGTAATTGTCCTGATTTCATATCTTTTTAAAAGTACCGATACCGGTGCAACCCCTCTCAGGTTTGTTCATCTTGACAGAGCTGTCTGGATGTTCTTTGCAACTCTGCTTTTGTTTGCATCCATTCATTTCATCAAGACCGGTAGCATCGATCATGCTTTATACCTTGCAGTTTCAATATACTCCCCTGCCCCTGCGGCAGTTGTAACAGCGCTTTTCATCAATTTCATCATCTCCACAGCGGCTGTATCAGCGATTCTCAACAATCTCAGGTTTTTCAATAACGGGGCAAAAATAACCCGACTTGTTTTTGACACAGACAGATTCCTCACATTTCCCCATTTCAACCTTTCAGGAATAGAAACGGTAAAAGATGTTTCAACAATAGAATTCCTTGAACTTGTTGAAAAACTTAATCTGGCTGCTTCTGAAAGCCCTGAATATTCTCAGAATCTTAAAAAAGACAAACTTTTTTCAAAAACCTTTGAAGACGGAATGTCGCTTGCAATGGCTCCTCTTAACATCATTCTGAGCAACAATGGCTACAGTCATGAAGAGATAGCCCTTCCTGAAAAAAACGATGACCGGTCGTTTATTGCTCTTGCAAGGAATAGTAAAATCATCGGATATTATGCAATAGACAGGATAAAGCCGTCAACTAACTGCTCATACCTTGAACTTATTGAGAAAAGACACGGAATAAAATCTGTAATCATTGCTCCCGAAGAGCCGGAACTATGGAACAGTTGCTGTGAAATAAAAAGATCTTTCAGCGAAACTGAGATCACAGACAGCGACCTTATCATTACCGATGAACCGGAAGAAAATACAACAGGAACACAAGTTGTCTGGGGAAAATGCGATTCAGGAAAAGGTGACATATATATCGCAAAACCTTTCATTACAACCATACACAATATCATAATTCTTTCTTCCGGCTTGAAAAGCCGTCTTGTCAAAGGGATTATTTTCTGCTCATTTCCATTCGCATTTTCACTTTTTTCAATATCTTTCGGGCTGACACTGCCCAAAATATCAACTGTTTCAGTCCTTTTTTCCTTTGTTTTTACAATGATATATATTTTTTATATGAAACCTTCAAACAGAGATAAAGGAGTCAAAAAATGAGTGATTGTATTTTCTGTAGGATAATCGAAGGCCGCATCCCTTCAACAAAAATCTATGAAGACGAATTCTTTATTGTTATCAAGGACATAAGCCCGCTTTATAAAGTCCACAATCTGATAATAACCAAAAAGCACATCGCTTCGGTTAACGAAGTTGACGAGTCTGACGGAGCGATTTTCGCATCCATCTTTTCAGTTGCAAGGAAAGTATCTGAAATTGAGAACATCGCTGATTCAGGATACCGTCTCACCGTAAATTCAGGAAAAGACGCAGGACAGCTTGTCCCCCACTTTCACATGCACATTCTCGGCGGAGAAAAACTAAGCGAACTGTGATAATTTAAGGAGCCATCTAATGAAAAAAGTTTTATTTCTGATCGCAGTTTGTTCGACGACAATTTTCCCGTCCTGCGGCAAGATTGATACCGGAAACAAAAACACATCCTTCATTCAGAACATAGCAACTCCCTACTGTGAAAAAGTTGAAGAATGTGATCCTGAAACATTCAACAACTCATTTGATGATGTTGAAAACTGCTCCGAAGAATTCATTTCCGATACAACCGACTGGTACAAAGGAAAATCAACTCAATGTCACAAAGCATATGAATCTCTGATAACATGCATGGTTGAACTTGACTGTGATGATTTTTCCCATAATCAGACTGACAGCAACCCCTGCTATGACAAAATGGTCGATTACTATAATCTCTGCGAAGCGACTGAAGAGCCGGATGAAGAATCAGTCTGCTCAGAAGGCGAAAAAAAGTGTGAAGGAGACTCGTTTTACTGGTGTATTGAAGGAAAATGGTATTCACAAAACTGTTACGAAAACAACCAGAAAACATGTGATGAAAATAAAGGATGCGTCACAGAGGATCTATTTTAGAGGGATGAAATGACAGGAAAACTTATAACAAACGATACTCACATATTGGCTGAAAAAATGCGGAATGTTATTCCAAACTGTGAAAATATTTATGCTCTTGTAGGTTATTTTTATTTCAGCGGATTTTCCGAACTTTCTGAAGATGTTAAAAACAAGAAAATGAAGATTCTTGTAGGGATGGATATTGATGCTCTTATTTCCGGCAAGCTGAGGGAAGTGTCTTTGATAGAAAAAATCGAAAATGAGAGCAGCGACATTGAAATTAGAAAAGAATATTATGAAAAACTCACGACTCTTATTAATGAAACTGACAGCTTTGATAGCAGTAGACAGGAAAAAAGTTTAAAACTCTTCATAGAAAAAATTAAAGACGGAACTCTTGAAATAAGAAAAACAAGAGAACCGAATCACGCAAAAATTTATATCTTTGAAAATGACAGAAATCATAATGAAAATGGTGACTATCTTGGAATTGTTGTTACGGGTTCAAGCAATTTTTCATACAGCGGTCTTGCTGGAAGAAATGAAATAAATGTGATGTTTCGGGACAATAGGGACTTTGAGGAAGCAAAAACTCTTTTTGAAAAACTGTGGAACAATTCAGTTGAAATAGTTGGCCAATACAACAAGGACGATTTCTTCACTGAAGTTAAGGAAAAGATATGGACAGAAAAAATTCCAGCACCCATACTTCTTTTTATCAGAGCATTGTCTGAATATTTCTCTGTAAAGCAGGATAAATCTATCAAGCTACCTGATGAAATAAACAAAAAATATGCTAACTTCAAATATCAGTCTGATGCAATTCAAAAAGCACTGACAGTAATTGAAAGACATAACGGAGTTATTGTTGCTGATGTTGTAGGACTTGGTAAATCTGTTATCGCATCAGCTGTTGCACATAATTTAAAGCTGCCTGTAATAATAATTGCACCGCCTCATCTGACCGATCAATGGGAAAACTACCGGATGCAGTTTAATTACAATGCAAGGGTTTTCAGCAGTGGTAAAATTGAAGATGCTTTGAATAAACAATGTTTTGATGAAAAATATCTCATTATTATTGACGAGGCGGCAAGATATAGAAATCCTGAAACAAAAGATTATGCACTTCTGCACAAGCTGTGTCAGGGTAACAAGGTAATTCTTCTTACAGCGACCCCGTTCAATAACAATCCTGAAGATGTATTTGCTCTGATTCAACTCTTTCAGATTCCTGCAAAGTCAACAATAAGAACTGTTCAGAATCTTTCCGGAGCATTCAGAGAACTTATAAAAGAATATTCGGCTTTGCAGAAGCTGAATAGAAGCGGCAGTATAAAAGAAACAGAATTAAAAGATGAAATCAGAAGAATTTCAATGAAAATCAGGGAGATAATTTTTCCTGTAGTAATTAGAAGAACACGAATAGACCTTGATATTATTGAAGAATATAAGAATGATCTCGTGAAACAGGGAATACATTTTCCGATTGTTAATGAACCTGTTCTTGAGCGTTACGATCTTGGGAAACTTGCTCCTCTTTATGAATCAACAACTGAGGAAATATATCCGAAAAACGAAGAAAAAAAGAGCGGAAAGGAAAGTTTCAAAGGTGCAAGATACCGCCCGCTCTCCTATTTAAAACCTGAAGCCCTTGAAAGAATGAAAAATGAAAAAACTCAGTCAGAATACAGAAATCTTGAGTATTTAATCGAGGGACAGAAACATATTGCAGGATTTATGAGAACACTTCTTGTCAGAAGATTTGAAAGCTCAATAGAAGCGTTTAGAAAATCAGTTGATTCAATACTTTCTGCTTCAGAAGAAATGCAAAAATGGTTTGAAAAAGGGCGTATTCCTGTCAGGAAAAAAGGAAATGTTGTTGAAGTTGATGTTCTTTTAAACTCTAATGGCGAAGAGCTTGAAATGTTCTCTTCAGAAGTAAACGAAATAATAGAAGAATTAAAGGAAAAAGGGTATAATTTCTTTTTAAGCAGTGATCTTAATGATGAATTCATAACAGACCTTAAAAAAGATATTCACTTGCTGAAAAAGATAAAAAAAGAGTGGGAAAATGTAAAAAATGATCCGAAACTTGAAGCTTTTTCAAATATTTTAAAAGAACAAATCAGAAAAGAACCGGAAAGGAAAATAATTGTTTTTTCAGAATTTGCAGACACAGTCAGCTATCTTTCTGACAAGCTGAAATACGGTTTGCAGACGATGAAATATACATCTGCGGATTCCACAAGGGAAAATAAAAGAAGAATTGAACAGAATTTTGATGCCGGTCTTGATATGAAAGAGCAGTTGAATGATTTTAATATTCTTATTGCTACGGATGCAATATCAGAAGGTTACAACCTGCACCGGGCAGGAACAATTTTTAATTATGACATTCCCTATAATCCCACAAGAGTAATTCAAAGAATCGGCAGGATAAACAGAATTAACCGCAAGATGTTTGATTCACTCAAGATTTACAATTATTTTCCAACAGACAAAGGAGAAAAGGAAACAGGGATAAAAACTATTTCCACATTTAAAATGGCAATGATTCATGCACTGATCGGTGAAGATGCAAAGGTTCTTACAAATGAAGAGGAAGTCAACAGATATTTTGCTGAAAAGCTGTGTGAAGAGAAAAAAGCACAGGAAGAGGAATCGTGGGATGCAAAATACAGAAATCAACTTTACTTTGTTAAGAAATTAACTCCTGAACTATTTGAGGCCGCCTTGACTCTGCCTTTTAGAAGCAGAGTTAAAAGAACAAAACGGGTTGAAAAATCAGGTGTTCTGGTTTTTGGAAGAAAAGGTGAAGAATGTTCTTTCAAATTTTCAAATTCTGACGGAGTAATCGAAGAAATAACGATTGAAACGGCTTTCAAGCTGATGGAATCTGACATTTCAGAAAAAGGCGACAAGGTTTCAGAAGCGTTTGACATTTTATATCAGAACACAAAAAGTCACCTTTTTACCCATTCAACGAGTTCAAAAGGAGATAAAAAGCAAACTGAAACGACAGTTGCAATAAAATCATTCATAAATACCAACCCTGAAAAAAGAGAATATCTATCGGAGCTTCTCTATACTGTGTCAACATTGAAAGCAATTCCGGAAAATTACATGAAAATGATAAGAAATATAGATTCTGCAAATGAAAAGGAAGAAATTGAAGCACTTGAAAAAGAGATTCCAATAGAGTATTTAACTAAAATCAGAAAAAGAGCCAGAGAAATAGATGGCGGCAGGGAGAGCATAATTCTTGCCGAGGAGTTGATATAATGGTTGATTTCGAAAAAATACTTTTAGACAAACTTCCGGATGTTTTAGACGAAAAACAAAAGAAGAACAAAGTGAAGAACAATTTGCAAGTACTTAGAAGAAAAGGAGAAATTTACATAGATGGAAAAGTTTGGAGAATGTCTAAACTCAAATAGCAAAACATTTTTAGACATTTTCAGACAGATTTAGACATTTTTAGACAGATTTTTGAGGAGCACGGAAATAATGAACACAAACTTTTTTAACAAATCGTACAACCCCGAAGATTTTTTAATATTTATCAGAAACAATATGTTTCCCCGTATAGATTTCGGGCTGAAACGAAAATCTTTCAGTACAGGCGACTTTTCTCTTAATAAAATCAAGTCAATAACTCAGATTGGGGAGTCAGAAAAATTAGACATTGCACTTTATGAGATAACGCATGAAAGTGAAAATGATCCGAGAGTAACACTAACCCGGGAAGCATTCAGATTCATGAGAGACAATGTTGACACTTACACTTCCAATGCCTTGATAATATTCAGGTCTTTAAACAGTGAGAACTATCGGTTTTCTCTTCTTACAACCGATTACAAAAGGGCCGGAAAAAAGACAGAAAAAGAGCTTTCCAATCCGAGAAGATTTTCCTTTTATCTTGGTCCTGATGCAAAAGTTAAAACTCCTGAAGAATTTCTTATAAAAAAGGGAGCCGTCGCAGATATTGAAGATTTGAAGAGCAGATTTTCAGTTGAAGTGGTAAACAAGGAATTTTATTTAAAAATTGCAGATTTGTTTTACCGTTTCATTAAAGAGGCAAAATATCCAAGAGATAGCAGAAAAAAGGAATTTGCCGTAAAACTTATCGGTCGAATTATTTTCTGCTGGTTTCTGAAAAAGAAAAAATCGGCGAACGGTGTTCCGCTTATTCCCGAAGAACTTCTCTCATTGAAATCTCTTGAAAAATTCAAGGATTATTTCCACTCCGTGCTTGAACCGCTCTTTTTTGAAGTACTTAATACACCGGTAAATAAAAGAAAGTTTGAAAACCTTCTCCAAATAGATGAACTCTCAAAAACGATCCCCTTTCTTAACGGTGGACTTTTTGAACCTGATAATGATGACATCTATTCAAAAGGCACCGGAACATTTAATATAATATCAATTGAAGATTCCTGGTTTAGTGATCTTTTCAAACTTCTTGAAATGTATAACTTCACTATTAATGAAAACAGTCCGCTTGATATGGAACTTTCTATTGATCCTGAAATGCTTGGAAGAGTTTTTGAAAATCTTCTTGCTGAACTCAATCCTGAAACCGGTGAAACTGCAAGAAACGCAACGGGCAGCTTTTACACTCCAAGACCTATTGTTGAATATATGGTTGATGAAAGTTTGAAAGCATATCTTTCTCAAAATGCTGGAATTAAAGAACAAAACCTTGATAAATTGTTGAGCTGGTCAGATGAAAATCCCGAACTTTCCAAAGATCAGAAATCAGATATTCTTAATGCACTTGATAAGATGAAATCCATTGACCCTGCTTGCGGCAGCGGTGCATATCCGATGGGAATTCTTCAAAAAACAGCTCTTATCCTTGAAAAAGTTGACCCTGATTCAATCGAATGGGTAATGAAGATAGTTGATAGAATTTCAGATCCTATTGCGAAAACGATTGTCGAAGATCAGTTGCAGAACGAAGACTGGTCATATATTCACAAGCTTGGAATTATTCAAAATTCTATTTATGGCATAGACATTCAGCCGATTGCTGTTGAAATATCAAAGCTCCGGTTTTTCCTTTCTCTCATCGTTGATGCTAAAATTGATGATTCTGCTCAAAACAGAGGCGTTAAACCGCTTCCGAACCTTGAATTTAAAATCGTTTGTGCAGATACTCTTTATAAATCACCTGAGCCGCTTAACCTTGAAACACTTTTTGGCAGAGAGCCTTTCTTTGTTGAATTGGAAAAGCTGGTGAAGAGCTATTTCGGTGCGAATAATGATGTAAGAAAGGATAAACTCAAAGAAGAGATAAAAAGTCATATAAAAAAGAAAGTTAAAGAAAAAAAGGATGCTATAAACTATGCTCTCAAACCCGCAAAAGGGACAAAGTTTGAGCAGGTATGGGGCAAGGAAAAGGAAGCTGAAGTTGATAAGCTGAATAATGAACTTGAACTCTGGGACAGTTACACAAACATATTCAATCATCAGAAAGTTGAATTTTTTGACACAAGATATTTCTTCCCGGATGTTAAAGATGGTTTTGACATTGTTATCGGGAATCCGCCTTATATTCAACTTCAGAATAATAATGGATACTTAGGTGAAAAATACAAAGATCAGGAATATATTTCTTTTGCAAAAACCGGCGATATCTATGCTCTTTTTTATGAACGCGGAGCAGACCTTCTTAAAGACGGCGGACACTTGTGTTATATCACTTCAAACAAGTGGATGAGAGCAAAATATGGGGAAAAACTGAGAGGATATCTTTCTGAAAAAACTATTCCGAAAATTCTTATTGATTTTGGCGGATATAAAGTTTTTGATAGTGCTACGGTTGATACAAACATACTCCTTTTTGAGAAAACAACTCACCCCGGTAAGCTGAAAGCATGTAAAATTGAAAAAGATTTTAAATCATCAATGAATATAGCTGATTACTTTAATAAAAACCATATTGATCTCACAGGACTTAAATCTGATAGCTGGATAATATCATCAGCAGATGAAGCACTCATAAAAAGAAAAATCGAAGAAATCGGAACGCCCTTGAAAGACTGGGACATTCAGATATATCGTGGAGTGCTGACTGGCTTTAACGAAGCATTCATTATTGATGGAGCGACAAAAGACCTGCTTATATCGGAAGATCCTAAATCTGCAGAAATAATCAAACCGATCCTCCGGGGCAGAGACATCAAAAAATATAAAGCTGAATTTGCAGATCAGTGGTTGATAAACACTCACAACGGTTACAAAAATGTTCCGCGAGTTGATGTGAATAAATATCCTGCAATAAAACGACATCTTGATAAATATCTGGAAGAATTGAATAAACGGTACGACAAAGGTGACACAACATACAACCTCAGAAATTGTGCTTATGTCGGTGAGTTTGA
>JAGOEX010000243.1 GCA_017997475.1 bacterium | reverse complement strand
TTTTAAAAGCAAGTGCCAAGGATTTGTGTTCTATAATGTTGACATAAAACCAGTTTTCTCTTAAATTCTTTTGTTGATTTAACTTTAACGAAGGAGTTATCATGTCACATCAGCAGCCGGAAAAGATTAAGGGGATTCCAGACAATGCGTTCAGGGAGCTTAAGGAAGGCGAAGTTTATCAGCCGCTCATGTCGCCGGATAAGGTCTATCCGGAGATCAATGCGTGGTCAGTGGTCTGGGGACTTATCATGGCGGTCGTTTTTTCTGCCGCTGCCGCATATCTCGGGCTTAAGATCGGTCAGGTTTTTGAAGCGGCAATTCCTATTGCGATCATTGCGGTAGGTGTTTCCACTGTCACAAAAAGAAAGAATGCACTGGGTGAAAATGTAATTATCCAGTCAATCGGAGCATGTTCGGGCGTTATTGTTGCCGGAGCGATTTTCACTCTGCCGGCTCTTTACATTCTTCAGGCGAAATACCCTGATATTACTGTGAGTTTCATGCAGATATTCCTTTCTTCACTTTTTGGCGGATTTTTGGGAATTCTGTTTCTGATCCCATTTAGAAAATATTTTGTCGCCGACATGCACGGAAAATATCCTTTCCCTGAAGCAACTGCCACAACACAAGTGCTTGTAAGCGGAGAAAAGGGTGGAAATCAGGCGAAGATCCTTTTAATTGCAGGACTTATCGGCGGTTTTTATGACTTTGCGATTGCAACATTCGGAGCATGGGCAGAAACTGTTTCAACAAGAATAGTCGGTGCAGGAGTTGCCCTCGCAGACAAATATAAACTGGTTCTCAAGCTCAATACCGGTGCGGCTGTAATGGGTCTTGGTTATATCGTGGGACTCAAATATGCCGCAATAATTGCCGCAGGTTCATTTGTCGGCTGGTTTGTAATACTTCCAGTCATTGCATACTTTGCTGACGGAATGACGATTCCGGTCGGAGCGAATATTGTCAAAGTTATAGGGCAGATGTCTGCCGAAGAGATATTCAGGAACTATGTCCGTCCTATCGGTATCGGCGGTATCGCAATGAGCGGTATGATCGGAATTTACAAGAGCAGAAAGATCATATTGCAGGCATTCGGTCTTGCAGCTAACGAACTCACCGGAAAAGGGGAGACAAAAAAAATAGATCTCCGTACCCAGCGGGACATTCCGATGAAGATCATAGCTATCGGAATTCTTGTGATGACAGTAGTTCTTTTTGTATTCTTCTATTTCGGAGTTGTTCCAAATATAGTTCATGCACTTGTAGGACTTGGCGTTGTAATGATAATCGCATTCCTTTTTACAACTGTTGCTGCAAATGCGATAGCGATCGTCGGAACAAACCCTGTTTCGGGAATGACACTTATGACCCTCATAATTGCATCTTTAATCATGGTTTCAGTCGGACTTTCGGGAACGGCAGGAATGGTCGCCGCTCTTATTATCGGTGGAGTTGTATGCACTGCTCTTTCAACGGCCGGTGGATTTATCACAGATCTGAAAATAGGTTACTGGCTTGGAAATTCTCCATACAAGCAGGAAACATGGAAGTTCCTCGGAGTTCTCGTTTCTGCCGCAACAGTAGGCGGAGTAATAATGATACTCAACAAAACATACGGTTTTACCGGCGAAAATGCTCTTGTGGCTCCTCAGGCGAATGCAATGGCGGCAGTTATTGAACCGATGATGAGCGGACAGGCGGCTCCGTGGATGCTTTATGCGGCTGGAGCTTTTCTTGCGCTAACTCTCAATATGATCGGAGTTCCGGCACTTGCTTTCTCTCTGGGCATGTTCATTCCGCTTGATCTTAACACACCGATACTTGTCGGCGGAATAATCAACCACATCGTTACAACCCGTTCAAAGGATGAAAAGCTTAACAACGCAAGAAGCGAGCAGGGAACACTTATCGCATCGGGCTTTATTGCAGGCGGTGCCTTAATGGGAGTCACAGCGGCGATAATCCGTTTTGCGGGATTCAACTTCGTCAACGAACACTGGTTTGAATCAAACGGTGCACAGTGGCTCGGAATAGTGATGTTCCTTGCACTTTGCGTATATATGGTCTGGCACACTCTCAAGGCAAAAGTCGAAGAATAAAATTCAACAGGATCTATTTGTATTTGGCCGCGACATATTCAGTTGCGCTCATTGCAGCTATAGTCCCGTCTGAAACGGCTGTTGTGACCTGACGGTATCTTTTCTCTCTGGCATCTCCCGCGGCGAAAACACCTTCAATCCCTGTTTTGAGGAGTTCGTCTGTTATGATCTCTTCCCGTCCGTTCATCGGAACAATGTCTTTGAACATTGATGTGTTCGGAAGATATCCGATAAATAGAAACACCCCTTCAATTTCAGTAATATTCTTTTTTCCAGTTGATTTATCAAGCGAAACAACACCACTGATATGCTCATCTCCAAGAAATTCTGTAACTTTCTGGTTCATAAGAAATGTGATCCCGGGGTTTTTCTGTGCGTCTTCAATAGCCCATGCATGGGCCTGAAAGTGGTCAAATTCATGAATTATTGTTACATGCCGGGCAAACTTAGTAAGAGAAACAGCTTCTTCCAATGCAGAGTTCCCTCCTCCGATGACAGCAATCTTTTTGTCTTTGAAGAAATCGCCATCGCAAGTCGCACAGAATGAAATTCCCCTGCCTTTGAATTTATCCTCGTTAGGAACACCAAGTGTTCTCGGAACGCCCCCGCTTGCTATGATAACTGCCGGTGCTTCGAAAATGCCTTCGTCTTCGATCTCAAATGATTTTATCTTTCCTGAAATATCAAAATGAGTTATTTCCGCCTGAGTTATGATCTCTGCACCGAAATTTTTTGCCTGCTGTCGCATTGTGAATGCTATTTCAGCGCCGCTCGCTTCGTGTATCCCAGGATAGTTGACAACCTTGTCCGTCAGATTCATCTGTCCACCGGTACTTCCTTTTTCTATTATCAGAGTTTTCATTCTTGAACGGGCGAGGTAAATTGCCGCAGTAAGTCCCGCAGGACCCCCGCCCAGAATGATCACATCATACAGTTTATTCATTTTTCGGCACTCCTCCTACACAAGTTTAGTGTCAAGGATCTCCTTTACCTGCTGTTTGTTCTGAATACTGCTTGTCGCAGCGGCAACTTTGCCGTCCCTGAAATAAACAGTAAATGGAAGTCCTGCAAAATTTCTGACTTCAGGAAGGGATCTGATGGTTTGAATAGCAACATTTGAATCAAATTCCATATCCCTGAAGTTGATATCCGGATATTTTGATTCAAAAGATTCCATGACATCATATACAGGGATGCACATGGGGCCCATTCTGCCGCATACTACCACGGTTTTTTTACCGCTCTCGATAAGATTCTTAAATTCTTCAACTGTTTCAATGTGTTTTAGATTTGTTCTAAGCATTTTTTCCTCCATTGATCTCTCTGTTCTGAAGTTTTGCTGTTTTTTCACATATTTCGGCCATTTTGTTCATTGAATCAAGAAGTGTTCTCATCATTTCCGGATCTGAAATGCAGTATTCTCTGCATCTACCTGAAGGACAGCATTTTATAATGCCGTAATTTTTTAAAATCCCGAGCTGTTTTGAAACAACAGCTTGATTTAATTGCAGTTCGTCAACAATATCTGTAACTATTCCCGGCCCCTGAAGAAGTTTGCGGATGATCGATACCCTGATTTTTCCCGTTAAAATTCCTCCGATCTCGACTATCCTTTCATTTTTTAAATCCATGTTACACCTCCGAAATGAACATGACATGTATATATATCCAAAACGGAATATGTCAAGGGGGCAAACTGAATTACAAAACCTGTCAAACCAAAATCTGACAAGGCAAATTGAAGTTCCCCCAAAAAATCTGAGATAAAAACAGAGAGTCTTTTAAAAACAAATACTTAGCTTAAAAAACAAGTGAAACTTAAAAAAATGGGGGAACTTTTTATTTAAAAAAGATAAAATGGAA
>JAGOEX010000242.1 GCA_017997475.1 bacterium | reverse complement strand
GAACAGCTCTCTTCTATCTGCAAGCACATCATTGAATTCATTAAGTTTTTTGTTGCGGGATAGATTTGTGTCAATTTGAGCCGTAAAACACCCTGTGTAGTCAGCAGGAGCTTTTATGAGATATTCCCCTTTGGGTGAAACAAGGACACTCTGACCAGTGAAAGTAAGCATTTCACCGTCTCTTGATTCAGAACCGATGCGGTTTGCGGTTGCAATATAGACCCTGTTCTCAATCGCTCTGGCATAGTCAACTGTCTGGCAGTAAGGCATAACAAGGTTTGAGCAATGAGCAATGATATCGGCTCCAATTAGTGCAAGGGTCCTGAAACTTTCAGAAAAATACCAGTCAAAGCATATTGCAAGCCCCACTTTAACTCCTCTCCACTCAAACACATTAAAGCCGGTGTTGCCGGGAGCAAAAAAAAGCTTTTCCTTATAAAAAAGATGTGTTTTTCTGTAAATGTGCTTATCTCCCTCAGGAGTTATCATCACACTTGAGTTATAAAAGTGACCGTCTGCCGCTTTTTCGGGAAAGCCGACTATCACTGCACAATCCTGCTCTTTTGAAAACTTTGCAAAACGGCTGATATTTTCTGAATCAATAGTGTCGGCAAGGTTTTCAATTTCTTCTTTTGAAGTGATCTGATATCCAGTGTAAGCCATTTCAGGAAGTATATAAATATCTGCTTTCTCTTTGTTCATCAATCTGATCAACTCATTGATATTTTTCTCTTTTTCTCCCCAGACCGGGTTGTTCTGAATAATTGCGACTCTCATTGTCAACTCCCGAAAAAAATGATTCCAATATAAATTACAGATCAATCATTCCATGATATTTCAACAGGAATTAAAGAAGGCAATTCGTTTCCTGTACCAAGTTCCCCATAAGAACCGCTTCCCCAGCATCTTACAGAACCGTCTGTAAACACTGCGCAAGTATGCGAAGTGCCGCAAGCGATATCTTTTATTCCGTTAGAAATATTTCTGACATCTACCGGATATTTAATAAAACTTCCACCTGAAGCATATCCTGTTCCAAGCTGTCCATATTCATTATATCCCCAGCATACCGAGCTTTTATCGTCAAGCACCGCACAGGTATGGCTATCACCGGCATCAATAGTTGTTGAAGCACCGGTTATCATAGATTCGACAGGATATTCAGAATTCCATGTGAAATAATTTCCAAGAAGTTCATAGTCACTTTCCCCCCAGCACTCCACCTTGCCATTTAAAAGAAGTATACAACTGTGGTATCGTCCACAGCTTATATCTGCGGCACTGCTGATCCCTCCGATCTCGACAGGTGTTGAACTGAATGAAACACCGGCGGATCCAAGCTGACTATACTCATTAGATCCCCAACATTTTACAGTTCCATCATTAATGACAGCACAAACATGATCAAAACCGGCGGAGATAGCTTTTACATTCTGAAGACCATTGACTGAAACAGGTGACGCACTATCTTCAGTCGTTCCGTTGCCGAGAGTTCCGTGTTCATTATTCCCCCAACATTTTACAGTACCGTCATCAAGAAGAGCACATGAATGATAACCGCCTGCCGAAACACTTTCCACTCCGGATATTCCTGACACAGCTTCAAGTGGAACAGGATCGGAACTTTCCTTCCCGAGCTGACCCTGCAGGTTGCTTCCCCAGCAGAACACCTCTTCACCGTTTGAAAGTGCACAGACATGTGAATAGCCCGCGCTTAACTTGCTGAATCCGCCTGAAACAGTTATTTCAAAAGGACTCAATATCTTGAATTCAGATGATCCGGGACCTGCCTGACCAGAGTTATTCATCCCCCAGCAGTATGCTTTTCCGTTTTCTCCTAAAGCACATGTATAATTCCATCCTGCATCAATTCCAGCCATAGGAGGAACCCCTTCAGGATCAACTGTTCCCGAACAGACACCGGAATCATTGCATTTATCGCCTGTCGTATTAATTAAACCATCGTCACATATATTGTTCTCGTTCTTATAGCTCCATGTCCCAGACGAAGCCGGATCACATATTCTGCATAAATTTACAGGATCGTGAGCTCCATTTGAATAACATTTACCGTCAATATAACAAAGATCTTTCAATGCAGGGCATTCATCCTGGTCAATTTCTGAATTTTCACCGGATGTTCCTGTGAACAGAATGGAATAATCAAATCCGTCAGAAAACGAACCCTTCAATTCGCAATGAAGAATTTCTGGATAATACTCCCCGTAACCTGAATCATAGACAGCATCCATCTCCGCACACAATCCGGCTTGAAGAGACATGGCAAGAAGAATGTCAAATCCCGAACTGGTATCAACGGGATTTCCATCAATCTCAAGATCTGTTATGGAAATGCTTCCACATTTGCCGAAAAAACCATTGTCTTTAAGTGCATCTGGAATTACAGCAAAACCGCATGTGTTACAGACAGAGATGTGGCTTGAAGCGGTATTTCCATGGGTTATCGTTCCAAAATCATATTTATTTCCGATATTGATTTGAATACATCTTCCATCATCGATGACATCTTCATCATCATCTCCATCATTTTCTGTTTCTTCGCCGTCTTCATCAATTTCCGTATCACCATCATTATTTTCAACAACATCCGGGTCAACCGCATTATCTTCATCAAAGGACTCATCATTTAGGTCTGCATCAATTTCTTCATCATGTTCATCATTTAAAGCGGTGTCTCCATTTTCATGATCGTTAAGATCAATGTCATTCACCTCTTTCTTTTCACTGTTGCAGGAAACAAAAAAAATAATTAAACAGATAAAAAATAGATATTTCTTCATAATATTCCTCCATAAAAAAACAGTTCGTGGTTTGATAATAGAATAATATATTTTTTTTGCAATTTTCAGATTTTCAGTAACAATTCAGGTCATGAAAGGTGAGATCAGAACATATAGATCACTTCACAACATTGAACGGTTCAGATTTTTCAATGCAACTGTTTTTGAAAGTGATCTCCACATAGGTGTTGATAATGCATCTTTTGATCATTCTTTAATTGAATTTGTGACTTGCGAAATTCAGCGTACAAGAGAAATACTTAATGAATACAACATTTTGAACAGCACATTCTTTTCATCTCTAACTCCCCTTCCACTTGATGATTCAGCAGAAACTGAAATAAGTTCAATGCTTAAAGCCGGAATCATTGCCAGTGTAGGTCCGATGGCGGCAGTTGCGGGACTCACGAGTGAAACTGTCGGAAAAAGAGTTCTTGAAAACTTTCCAATTAAAGAGATCGTTGTTGAAAACGGAGGCGATATCTGGGCAAGTGTGAAAGAAACTCTTTTTGTTGAAATACTTGCAGGAAATTCACCTCTTAGCGGAAAACTTGCTTTGAAGATCCCACATGGAAAGACTCCTCTTGGAATATGCACATCATCAGGAACTGTGGGGCATTCACTCTCTTTTGGCAAAGCGGATGCAGTTGTGATCTGTGCTCATGACGCCTCAATTGCTGATGCATTCGCCACAGCGGTCTGCAACATAGTGAAAACCGAATCAGACATCGATAAAGCCCTTGAATTCACTTCACAATTTAAGGAAATACTCTCAACAGTCATCGTCATTAACGACAAAATAGCCGTATCCGGAGAATTTGAGATAGTGGCTTTGCTTACGCCCAGGGCATTTTAAAACACGGTTCATCAAAAAGTGAATAATCAGCTTTTCCGTTCACGGCAAAAGTTTTGACAAGAGCCGCTCCTGCAAGCAGTTCTTTTGCTTTTTGAAGTGTCGCGCCGGTTTTGGAGCGGTCATCGACTACGAGTATCTTTTTTCCTGAATATGAAAATTCTATGGGTTGAATAAGTTCCGGATTGCTGCGGCATGGTATGAGCATGGCAACACAAGAAGCATGATTGACATAAAAGAGATAATGGGCGACCTTCAGCCGGGTGGCCCCGCAATTCCCGACACAAACCACTTAATGGGATTCGCATTCGG
>JAGOEX010000241.1 GCA_017997475.1 bacterium | reverse complement strand
GTCAATTCTTTTTTAAAGAGGTACCATGAAGGTTGTTTTTGTTATTTTTACATTTATCCTGTCTTTTTCGGGTTGTTCTGATTTTCTGGATAGTTCTGCAGGAAAACTCGGTGAAAAGTGTTTCGGTAACGGAACATGCAGAAGTGATCTGATCTGTGTTGATAATGTCTGTGTTGAAAGCATTGTTGGTGAAAATGATGAGGATGCTGAAAAATATGACGATCAGTCAGAGCAGGACAGCGAAACAGTTGATGAAAAGAATGACGAAACTGATGAAGAAGATGAGGATGAGGCGGAGTTTGACCACGATGCTGTAGATGATGACGACTTGTCCGACGAAGTTTTAACGGAGTCGGATGAAATACCTGATGAAGGGGATGATACGGTTCCTGATGAAGATGCCGATGAAGTGCCTGATGATGCTTTTGACTGTTCTGATGCCTATTTCGGGGGAGGGACAGGAACATTTTCCGATCCATACATTGTTTCCACACCGTTTCATCTTAATTCTGTCAGATGCTTTCTGATAGGGCACTATTTCAGACAGACCAGCGACATAAACCTTTCAGGATACACAACCGGAGAAGGGTGGGATTTCTCTGTGACATGGGAAAGTGACGGAAATACCAATGAAGGGTATATGTATTTGAAATAGACTCTATCTTAGAATTCGTAACTTAAATTAAGCATTGTGTTTGAAGAATATTCAGAAATATAGTTTTCAATAAGTTGCGGGTCCTGCAAAGTTTTCTCATTCACGCGGTGATTTCTGTCAAGTGCTGTGAAAGCGTAAGGGTTCAGATTTATTTTAAAACCGCTGAGAATTGAGCTTTCGTGCTCGATCTTCTGTTTTTTAGCATCTTTTGCAAAGACCGCCATCAGAGCGGCAAATCCGACTGCTCCGCCTACTGCGATGGGAACTGTATATTTTCCTGTATTCTCAAATATTTCATCATCTCCGATAAGGTACGCAAGCCCGAAACCGATGAGCGCTCCGCCGATAGTTCCAAGATCGACCATCACCGCCTGCCATGATTTGAAATCCATGGTTTTTGCAAAATAGTGGCCTGTAACGGCACCTGCGATCGTTCCTGCCAGAGAAACTCCCGCATATATTCTCGCATCGACATCATCTCCGAGTGATGCAAGAGCAAGCGGCAGTCCGGCAACAACAGGGATAGTTGTTCCTGCGATAACGGTATCACCATTAGTGTAATGAGCTTTTCCGGAAAGATAATATCCTGCCGTCATTCCTGCAACACCTCCTGCAAGCATTGCTCCGGAAAGGATCCTGATGCCGTCTTTTCTGCTGATACTGCTGAGATTTTCATCTCCTCCGTCTCCGGCGGCAAGCAGGAACAGTTCAAGTCCGGCAAGATAACCGGTAAAGGAATAGAGCGTAACAGCTCTCATTCTCTCTTCTGATATTTTCATTCTGTCGGCAATGTACATTCCTGTTATGTATTCTGTAATGCTGATCGAAGTTATAAGTCCTGTCATTCCCCGAACCTTTGTTGTATCGTGATCATCAAAGCCCGCAAGAAGGGAGAAAAGGAGAAATCCGTCGAGAGCTCCGCGAAGACCTCCGAGCTCGGCCCCTATTGCTCCGCCTGTGCTCAGATCACTTTTTCTAAGGGCAAGGAACGGTGCGAAAAAGCCGATCCCTGCTCCGAGAAGACTTGAAGAAAGATATGCCTTGGCAGTGGCTTTTTCACCTCCGAATATCCACGGAAGTGACGCTCCCCAGCCACCTGAATACATTATTGAAGCCGCAAGAAGTTCCGCCATGACCCCCATGTCGTTCTTTAATAGAGTTCTGTCGGTCGATTTAACGATTTCTTTCATATCTTTCTGAGCGGTTTCAACTTTTTTCTCTTCCATTGTGTATGCCGCTACTTTATCTCTTATTCCCGTAATAACTGGCTCAGTAACGACAAGTTCCGTTTCCTCAAGATGACCGTCACTGTGGACAAAGAGGATGATTATTTTGTAGTTCTCGACATTTCCTTTGTAAAAACGGGCATTTAGAAAAACAGGCATTTCAGGGAATATCTTGAGCTTTGAATTCCACTCCCTGCTGAGATCTATCAACCCGTGTTCTTCGGAAAGCCACACAGGAATAAACTGCTCAACCACTTTTTCAGGTTCTGGTTCTGGCTCGGGTTGAGCTTCTGGCTCTGTCTGAGCTGCTGTCTGAGGATCTGTTTTGCTCTCTGCATCAGCAGTTTCATCATCCGGCTGTTCACTGTCTGTCATAGTGTCATCTTCCTCTTCAGTATCCGGAATCTGCACTGCATCGGTCATTTCTGCATCCTGGGCAGATAAAAAGCTGAAAAACGCGATAATTATGAAGGAAACTTTAAGAATTTTTTTCATGTTACACCTCAAAAACTTCCAAGCCGTATATCAAGTCCGACTGTTGGCCCGCTCATATCAGCAGTGGAATAGACACTGCTCTGTCCCATTCCGCTGATCAGACGGTACGAAACATTCACAGAAAGGGCAAGGAACCGTGTTATGACAAACAGAAGATCCATCTGCGGTTCAAGGGCGAAAAAGCTCTGCGAAAAGTAGTAATCACCATATTCGTTCATACTGCTGAAACGGCCCCCGCCGATAAGAAAACCCGTTTCAACTCTGAAAAAGCTTCTGATGTTGAATGTGTATCCTGCAGTAAGTCCTCCGTAACCGAGAGAGAGAGACCCTTTATTATAAGTGTCACGGTATTGGGGTTTGTAGCAGGGAGTGTCATAATTATTACCGTTGTATGAGGTTGAAAGCTCTTTACATCTCCATCCGATGTCGTTCCCGAGAAAATATCCAGCTCCGCCGACAAACCATGATTTGTTGAACACAACAGCGGCTTTGAACCCGACGAGATACGCAAATTCCGTATCAGATGAAAGAAATCCGCCGTTATTTCCAAGAGCCGAAAATTTCATCGAAAGTCCGCCGTTAAGAGCAATCTCGATTTTGTCAGGTTTTTTTCCCTTTACTTCCTCAACTTCGGCCCATAAAGGAATAAAAGTTATCAGAATAATTAAAGATATCAGAAATTTTGTTTTCAAGTCAACCTCCATTAAAAGACGCCGAGCCGTGCTTCCATTGAAATGAACGGTCCGCTCATGTCCGTGATACTGTATGCACTTTTGCTGTCAGGAACGGTGAGACGGTATCCCAACCCTATCGCCATGCCGAAATAACCGGTAAACTTTGCAACAAGCTGAATCTCCGGTTCAAAAATGAAAAAACTGTACTCAGCCCCGTATTCATCATTATACCAGTGATCGTCATCTTCCGATTTTTTCCCTTTCATGGAGCCGCCGCCTGCAAGAAAACCGAGGTCAATTCCCATAAATTTCTTTATTTCAGCAAGGTATGAAACATAGAGTCCGCCGTATCCGAGGATCATTTTATTGCGGTAAGGATCATCTGTGCAGAAATCGGACCGGTCTTCTTTCGGACATCTGTAGTAGAAATTATTGGTGAGAACATAAAACCCTGCACCTATGGTCCATTTGTGGTCAAGAAGTATTCCGCCCCTCGCTCCGATCATATATGCAAAGAAAGATTCATCAGAAAGGAATCCGTCATTCTGATCAATTCCTGTGAACTTCATTGAAAGTGCTCCGTATCCGCCGACATCGATATTGCCTGCTTTCAATGCATCTGCAATTGTTGAGGGCTTTTCACTTTTTTCCTCTCCCGAAAGGATAAAGTTGAAGAAAATAAAAAAGGTCAGAACAAATAAAAACGATCTTCTCATTTTACACCCCGTTCAAACTATTTAAGAATCGTTGCTTTCCAAATCTTCAAAAATTAAACAGCAACATCGGATAAAAATCAAGTTCAAACTTTTTAAACACAAATAATATTGAAAAAAAATTACAAAGTATTATCATTTCCCGGTTTGTTTAACAATTCTTTATATGGAGAGAAAAATGCTTGAGATCATCAGAATTAAAGGTCGTGAGATCCTTGACTC
>JAGOEX010000034.1 GCA_017997475.1 bacterium | reverse complement strand
GCGACAATGTAACTATCAATGTTAATCTGATAGTTCCGATAGCTATGGACGAAGGGCTCCGTTTCGCTATCAGGGAAGGCGGCAGAACTGTAGGTTCAGGCGTTGTGTCCAAGATAATTGAATAGATATAGGTGAAAAAATGGGTTCAAAAAAGAAAGTCGGTGCAAGGGTAAAAGTTTCCATGAGTTGCTCTGAATGCAAAAGAAAGAACTATACCACTGTAAAAAATAAAAAGAACACCGCAGACAAAATTGAGATGAAGAAATATTGCCCGTATGACAAAAAGCATACTGTGCATAAGGAAGGCAAAGTTTAGTCGTGAGTAAGGTCAGTAGTTCAATTGGTAGAGCACCGGTCTCCAAAACCGGGTGTTGCAGGTTCGAGTCCTGCCTGGCCTGCCACTATTTGTTGAGGAATAAATTATGAAAAACGGGAAACTGCTGTTCGGTATTTTCGCTGCCTTTTTCCTTATTCTGCTGTATTTCATGACCCAGGCGGCAGATGCACTGCTCAGCATCAGGGCAATTGATATTGCAGATACCAGACTTCTTTCGCTGGTACCGGTAAAAAACCTTGCCGGATTTATTATTGCTGCCGGCATAACTATTTATTTCTGGAAAGGGAAAAACGGTTTTTATGTTGAAGAACTGAACAAAGCTCTTGCAGAATTAATGAAAGTTGTTACTCCCACAAAAGATGAGACAAGGGTTACAACAATTTCGGTCTTTGTTTTCGTAGGAATAATGATCGTTGTTTTTGTTTTTTTTGATTTTTTATGGGGAAACCTTTCGTCCCTGATATATTAAAAGCACTGAGGAATAATTTATGAAATGGTATGCGATACACACTCAGTCGGGACATGAAAACAAACTGAAAACAGCCATCGAAAACCTTATTAAAGAAAAAGGTATGGGTGATTTTTTCGGAGAGATTATCGTTCCTGAAGTGGAAGTTGAAGAAAAGAAGGATGGGAAAAAGAAGCTTGTCAGAAAAAATCTCTATCCCGGATATATCTTTCTTCAAATGGAATATACTGAAGATGCGCTTCTGCTGATAAAAAGTATCGCTTTTGCAAGGAAACCCCTGTTTATCGGTGAAAGAAAAAGGTTTGCAACAGGTAAAAACAAAAATGCTGTCTCAATGCCGACCGTCATAACTGAACAGGAAATCATAAAAATCAAGAAAATGATAGAAGACGGAGAAGTTTCCACAGCGTCGGCAGTAATGTACGAAAAAGGCGAAATGGTGCTGATAAAAGACGGCCCTTTTGCCGGATTCAAGGCGGTTATTGATGATGTAAAGGAAGGCAAAGAAAAACTTGATGTTTTGGTTAATATATTTGGGCGTTCTACACCCGTCGAGCTTAACTTCTCCCAAGTGGAGAGGGTTGAGGATTAACGTTTTTAAGAGGAGTGAACAATGGCTAAGAAAGTGCTTGCGAACATTAAACTGCAAATTCCTGCAGGTCAGGCAAATCCGGCTCCTCCCGTTGGTCCTGCACTCGGACAGCACGGAGTGAACATTATGGAATTCTGTAAATCTTTCAACGCAAGAACTCAGGAGCAGAAAGGCTTCATAGTTCCCGTTGTCATAACGGTTTACGGAGACAGATCGTTTACATTCATCACAAAAACTCCGCCTGCATCCCAGTTGCTTATGAAAGCATTGAACAAGAGTAAAGGATCCGGGGAGCCCAACAAAAAGAAGATCGGTACCTTGACTTGGGATCAGATTGAAGAGATCGCAAAGGTAAAACTTGAAGATCTCAACACTACTGATCTTGAAGCCGCAAAACAGATTATTGCGGGAACAGCCCGCAGTATGGGAATTAATGTGAAGTAGGAGATCAGAATGGCAAATTATGGAAAAAGAATGAAAGATGCTATGAACAACTTCGACAGAAATGTGAAGTACAGCATTAAGGAGTCTGTCGCCATTCTTCAGAAATCTGCTTCAAAGAAATTTGATGAGACTGTGGAAGTGGCTGTAAATCTCGGGATCAATGCAAAAAAATCTGATCAGATGGTCAGAGGCGCAACAGTATTCCCGCATGGTGTGGGCAAAACTGCAAAAGTGTGTGCGGTCGTTCCTGCTGATATGGTGGAACTGGCAAAAAATGCCGGTGCCGATTATTACGGCAGTGAAGAATTGATCGAAAAAATTATGACCGAGGAGTGGACAGATTTTGACAAACTTGTCACAACTCCGGCAATGATGGGCAAGATCGGAAAACTTGGTAAAGTACTTGGAAGAAAAGGACTTATGCCTAACCCGAAACTCGGAACTGTCAACAACGACATTTCTGCAGCTATCAAGCTTGTCAAGGCAGGTCGTGTTGAATTTAAAACAAACAAAGCGGGCGTTCTCTGCTGTATGGTGGGCAAGCTGAGCTTCGGACCTGATAAGATCAGTGACAATGTCATGGAGCTTATGAAGGACCTTATCAAACTCAAACCGGCAACAGCTAAAGGAACATTTATTAAGAAGATCACCATATCCAGCACCATGGGTCCCGGTGTGAAACTTGATGAAACAGCAATTGTTAGTGAGGCGAAGTAATTTAATAATCGTTTCTGGTCGTAGAAGCCGGGTGCCTTAGGGCTTAATTTCCTGTCTGAGACCTGTCATTGTTCTTCGATGACCAGAATTAGTAACTGATGGAGTTGCTTGATGGAAAGAAGCAAAAAACAACAGATCATTGAAGAGATCAGAGATGTGCTTTCCAAAGCTTCATCATGCATTGCCGTTGATTTCAACGGTGTAAAAATGGAGACTTTCACTCCTCTTCGAAAAGAGTGTGCATCCAAGCATGTAAAAATGATGGTTGTGAAAAATGCTCTTGCGAGAATCGCTGTGAAAGGTACCGAGTACGAGGGGATCACGAATTTTCTCACCGGTATGACATCTCTCATGTTTACGCTGGATGCGGATCAGGTCAATGGTGCAAAGATCGTCAAAAATTTCTCAAAGAAAGACGAGCGCATCATTGTGAAAGGCGGTGTTATTGATGGAAAAGTTCTTTCCGCAAAAGATGTGGAAACACTTGCTGATCTTCCGAGCAAAGAAGAGCTTCAGGCGAAGCTTCTTGCAACAATGCTCGCCGTACCACAGAATTTCGTCCGGCTGCTTAATGCAGTTCCCGAATCTTTTGTACGCGTGCTTGCTGCTTACAAAGAAAAACTTGAACAGGCTTAATTATCAATTTTTGTTATTTTAGGAGAAGACAATGACAAACAAGGCTGAAGTAAAAGATTTTATCAAGGGAATGACCGTTCTTGAGCTTGCTGAGCTTATTAAAGAGCTCGAAAATGAACTCGGTGTAAGCGCCGCTGCTCCTGTAGCAGTTGCCGCTGCCGCTGCCCCTGCCGCTGTAGTTGAAGAAAAAACAGAATTCAATGTAATTCTTAAGGCTGCCGGTGCAAACAAGCTTAATGTTATCAAAGAAGTAAGAGCTCTTACAGGACTTGGTCTTAAAGAAGCAAAAGATCTTGTTGACAATGCTCCCGGAACAGTAAAAGAAAGCATTCCTAAGGCTGAAGCAGAAAGCATTAAGGAAAAGCTTGTAGCAGCCGGTGCTGAAATAGAAATAAAATAACCCGCTTATATTTGCAATTTAATTTGCGCATAGTTGAGGTTTTGTAAGGTAAGGCAGCTCTGGCTGTCTTACCTGCTTTTTTGTTTTTGCTTTATATAATTTATTATAGGTAGCCGGGTAATATCAGAACCAAACAGTGAGGTAATGATGGGTATCTTAGGACAGCAGAATTTCAGGACAAGAAGATGGTTTGGCGAAATTACTAAACATGTAACGGACGTTCCAGACCTTCTTGAGGTGCAGAAAGGGTCGTACTCGGACTTTCTGCAGAAAGACACAGCACCTTCCGACAGAATAAAGGCCGGCGTTAACGGTGCTTTTTTATCAGTCTTCCCTATCACAAGCTTTAATAACTCTATCGAACTTTCATATCTTGGCTACTCTATAGGAGAACCACAATACGATGTCGATGAATGTAAGCTGAGGGGATTAAGTTATGAGCTCCCTCTGAAGATAAGAGTTCAGCTTGCATCCTATGAAATTGATGAAAACGGTCAGCGTAAAAAGCTTAACGACATCAAGGAACAGGAACTCTTTTTCGGAACGATTCCCTGCATGACTGACTGGGGCACATTCGTTATAAACGGAACAGAGCGTGTAATTGTAAATCAGCTTCACCGTTCGCCCGGAACTTTTTTTGATTTTGATAAAGCAAAAACAACGAGTGGAAACGAAATTTTCATGTCACGGCTCATCCCCTATCATGGATCATGGCTTGATTTTGAATTTGATTCCAAGCGACTGCTCTATGTGAAGATCGACCGTAAAAAGAAGTTTCCCGCCACGATCTTTCTGAAAGCATGGGGATATACCGACAAAGATATTATTTCTTCGTTTTACATCCCTGAAAAAATAACCGTTAACAACGGTGTTATAGCAAAAGCAATAGATTTTACAAGACCTGACATGCTGAAACAGCAGAAAATCCCTGCTGATGTTATGGGAGCAGATGAAAAGGAAATTGCAAAAGAAGGAAAGAAATTTTCCGCAGGCGTTCTAAAAAGACTTCAGGATGCCGGAATTTCTGAAATAGCTCTTCCAGCCGACTATCTTTCAGGCAAAAGACTTTTCAATCCCGTATATGACCCGAAAACAGGAGATATGATTGCTGATGTAAACGACGACATTACAGCAACTCTTCTTGATAACATTATAGGAAAAGGTATAAAGGATTTTGATATCATATATTTTGAGAACTTCAATTTCTCGCCTTATCTTTCAAATACTTTAAGAATAGACAAAGTTTCCACAAAAGAAGACGCCCTCCTTGAAGTATATCGCCTCATGGTTCCTTCTAATCCTGTTAAGATCGAGGTTGCTGAAGCATATTTCAAAAATCTTTTTCAGAATCCTGAAAGCTACGATCTCAGTGAAGTCGGCCGTTTGAGAATGAACCATAAATTCAACGAAAACATTCCTCTTTCAATGCGACAGCTTAGAAAAGAGGATGCTATGAACACAGTTCTCTATATTCTTAATCTCAGCGATGGAAGACATGGATATAAGACTGATGACATAGACCACCTCGGCAACCGTAGGGTCCGTCTTGTAGGTGAACTTCTCGAAGATGTTTTCAAGACGGGATTGTTAAGAATGTCTCACAGCATCAAGGAAAAACTTGCAGGCAGTGTTGTCGAGACACTTACTCCCTATGAGGTTATAAGCTATAAACAGGTCAGCGCTGTTCTGAAGGAATTCTTCCAGGGTGGACAGTTGAGCCAGTTTATGGACCATACGAATGTTCTTTCAGAAATGACCCACAAAAGGCGTCTTTCCGCACTCGGACCAGGCGGTCTGACTAGAGAGCATGCAAGCTTTGAAGTGCGAGATGTTCATAAAACACATTACGGTCGCATATGTCCTGTTGAAACACCTGAAGGACCGAATGTCGGTCTTATTGTATCGCTTACAACTTTTGCCAGAATTGATGAGTTCGGATACATTGAAACACCTTATAAAGTTGTCAAAAACTGTAAAGTGACTGACGAGATCGTATATCTCGATGCTATTGACGAAGAAGGAAAAACGATTATCCCGTCATCAGTTGCTCTTGATTCAAAAGGAAAGATCGCTGACGAGATCGTAAACGCAAGAAAATCTGGTGAAGTTGCAAGAGTCAAACGGGAAGATGTCACTCACGTGGACCTTGTTCCCGTTCAGCTTGTATCTGTTTCTGCCGCACTCATTCCGTTCCTTGAACACGATGATGCGAACCGAGCTCTAATGGGATCAAACATGCAGAGACAGGCAGTTCCTTTGATCAAGACCGACGCTCCTCTTGTCGGAAGCGGAATGGAAAAGTATGTCGCAAGAGATTCCGGCTATACAATTTTTGCACACAGAGATGGTGTGGTCGTAAAGATAGATGCAAACAGAGTTGTTGTTAAAGTTTCAGATGAAGAAAATGTCGATGTTGATATTTACAACCTTACCAAATTCAAAAGATCAAATCAGAACACCGCCATCAATCACAGACCTGTTGTTTCTGTAGGTGATTATGTAAGAAAAGGTGACACGATAGCTGACGGTCCGGCAATTGACAGAGGTGAGCTCGCTCTTGGTAAAAATGTTCTCATCGCTTTCATGCCTTGGAACGGATACAACTATGAGGACTCCATACTTATCAATCAGCGGCTTTTGAGAGAAGATATGTACACTTCGATACATATTGAGGAGTTTATTTGCGAAGCCCGTGATACAAAAAGAGGTCCTGAAGAAATTACCGCAGATATTCCCAATGCTCCTGATGAAATATTAAGGAAGCTTGATGAAAGCGGTATTATAAGAATAGGTCAGAAGATCAAGCCCGGAGACATTCTCGTCGGCAAGGTCACTCCGAAAGGAGAAACCGTTCTCTCTCCTGAAGAAAAGCTTTTAAGGGCGATATTCGGTGAGAAAGCCGGCGATGTAAAAGACAGCTCGCTTTATGTTCACTCCGGGGTTGAGGGTGTTGTTATCGACACCAGGATCTTTTCAAGAAAAGGTGTAAAAAAAGACAACCGGATGAAGGAACAGGAACAGATCCAGATAGATTCTGTTAAAAGGAATCGTGATGACGAGATAAGGATCATTGAAAAACATACTTACGAACTCATCAGAAAAATGCTTACCGGCAAAAAAATTGATGCCGACATAAAGAGTGAAAAAGATGTTGTCATTTTCAAGAAAGGGATTGAGCTTACTGAAGAAAACACTCTGAAGATCCCCGAAAATGTAATTGCATCCGTAAGTGTAAAAGACAGAGATGTCCTTAAAAACATCAAAGAGCTTATCCTCGGAATGAGAAGAAAGATCGAAACTGTTAAAAAGATCTATGAAAATAAGATCCGCCAGATAACAAGGAACGATGATCTTTCGCCGGGTGTAATAAAATCAGTGAAAGTGTTCGTTGCTATCAAAAGAAAACTTTCTGTCGGTGATAAAATGTCAGGCCGTCACGGCAACAAGGGTGTTGTGTCAATGCTCCTGCCGGAAGAGGATGTCCCTTACATGGAAGACGGAAGAGCCGTTGACATAGTTCTCAATCCGCTCGGCGTTCCGAGCCGCATGAACATCGGTCAGATACTCGAAGTCCATCTTGGTCTCGGAGCTAGAAGGATCGGTGAGCAGATCAATGAATTTATAAAAGAAAATTACAGTCTTTCCAAGCTTAAAAAAGAGCTGAAGGATATTCTTAAACCGAATGCCGAAATTGAAAAACTCATAGATTCATCAGATGAAGATGAAATCCGCAGTTTTATAAAATCGATGAAAGGCGGTGTTTATACAGCCAGCCCTGTTTTTGACGGAGCAAAAGAAAGCGAGATCAGAGAAATACTTAGAAAGGCCGGCGAAAAGGAAAGCGGTAAAATGATCCTTTTTGATGGTCGTACCGGTGAACCTTTTGAGTCTGATGTAACCGTCGGTGTAATGTATTTCCTTAAACTTCACCATCTTGTTGATGAAAAAGTTCACGCAAGAAGCACTGGTCCTTACTCACTTGTCACACAGCAGCCGCTGGGCGGAAAAGCTCAGTTCGGTGGACAGCGTCTTGGAGAAATGGAAGTCTGGGCTCTTGAAGCATACGGAGCGGCATATTGTCTGCAGGAATTTCTCACAGTAAAATCTGACGATGTGGAAGGAAGAAAAAAACTTTACGAGGCGATCGTAAGGGGAAAAACAAAATACGACATCGGAATACCTGCTTCGTTTTCCGTTCTTGTTAAAGAGATGCAGAGTCTGTGCCTTGATGTAAATTTGATTGAAGAACAGAATAAATAAGGAGGATACCTTGAAAGATATTTTCAAAATCTTTGAGAAACCGAAAAGCAGTTTTGATTTTAAAGCTATTGAGGTGTCACTCGCTTCTCCTGAAAAGATCCTTGAGTGGTCTTACGGCGAAGTTAAAAAACCGGAAACTCTGAACCACAGAACATTCAAGCCGGAAAAAGACGGTCTTTTCTGTGCAAAGATATTCGGACCCGTAAACGACTACGAGTGTCTGTGCGGAAAATATAAAAGGATGAAATATAAAGGCATAGTATGTGAAAAATGCGGTGTAGAAGTTATTGAATCCAAGGTCAGAAGGGACCGTATGGGTCATATTAACCTCGCCACACCGGTTGCACACATCTGGTATGTAAAAACAACCCCTTTCTACATTAACACCGTTCTGGGTATGTCCAACTCGGCTCTAAGCAGTGTAATTTACTGTGAAGGGTATGTAGTTCTTGAATCCCAGATCCCAGGGGTTTCAAGAGGCGATTATCTTGAAGAAGAGCAGTACACCGAACTCATTGAAAAATACGGTTATGATAAGATCCGTGCAGAAACAGGTGCCGCTCCTTTAAGAAAACTTCTTGAAGAAATAGATCTTCTTGCAGTACAGAAAGAACTTGAGGAAAAGATCCTCACATCAGGTGACAAAAGTCAGCAGGCAAAATATCAGAAAAGGATCAATGTCATTAACAAGTTCCTCAGGTCTGGAGAAAGTCCCCACAACATGATATTAACGGTGCTTCCCGTCCTTCCTCCGGATCTCAGACCGCTTGTTCCTCTTGATGGCGGAAGGTTTGCGACCAGCGATCTTAACGACCTTTACAGAAGGGTCATAAACAGAAACAACCGACTTAAAAAACTTATGGATCTCGGTGCTCCGGATGTCATTATCAAAAACGAAAAGAGAATGCTTCAGGAAGCTGTTGACGCTCTTTTTGACAATACAAAGGTTCATAGGCCGATACAGGGGACTAACGGAAGACCACTTAAATCTTTGAGTGATATGCTCAGAGGGAAACAGGGTCGTTTCAGACAGAACCTTCTTGGAAAAAGGGTTGACTATTCAGGCCGTTCAGTTATTACGGTCGGACCAGAGCTGAAACTCCACGAATGCGGTCTGCCTAAAGTAATGGCTCTGGAACTTTTCAAGCCGTTTATCTACAACAAACTGCACGAAAGGGGCTATGTAAGTACTGTTAAAGCAGCTAAGACCATGGTCGAATCAGGTGAAGATATCGTATGGGAAATTCTTGAAGAAGTGGTAAAGGAACACCCTGTTCTTCTTAACCGTGCCCCTACACTTCACCGTCTTGGTATTCAAGGGTTTGAAGCAGTTCTTGTCGACTCAAAGGCCATTCGGCTTCACCCCCTTGTCTGTGTCGCTTTCAATGCAGACTTTGACGGTGACCAGATGGCGGTACATCTTCCTATAAGCATTGAAGCACAGCTTGAGAGCCGTGTTCTGATGATGTCTACAAACAATGTTCTTTCTCCGGCATCCGGAACTCCGGTAATAACACCTTCTCAGGATATGGTTCTGGGTCTTTACTACCTTACAACGGCAAAACCGAAATCTAAAGGCGAAAACAAAGTGTTCTTCTCAGATGTTGAAGCTTTAATGGCTAGAGATGCGGGAATAGTTGAATGGCAGTCTATGGTCAGGGTCAGAATTGACGGTAAAATATATGTTACAACCCCGGGAAGGCTTCTGATATGGAAGGTCGCACCGAAAGTCCTCGGGTTTGAAACCATAAATAAGCAGATGAAAAAAAGCGACTGGTCAAACATTCTTGACAGAAGTTTCCGTGTAGCGGGAGGAAAGGCGACCGTAATTTTTGCAGACAAGATAAAAGATCTCGGTTTCCATTATTCTACAAAAGCGGCATACTCCATCTCTGTTGACGATATAAAAGTTCCTGAAGCGAAAAAAACCATCATTGCTGAAACAGAAAAAGAGGTCCGCGAGATAGAGGAACAGTATAACCTCGGTGTCGTAACTAAATCTGAAAGGTATAACAAAATAGTAGACCTCTGGGATAAGGCAAACGAAAGAGTAACCAATAAAATGATGGACGAACTGATTGAGCAGACCATCAATCATCCTATCTGGGGCAAAGTGAAAATGCCTTCTGAAAATCCGATCTATGTCATGGCCGACTCAAAGGCAAGGGGATCAAAAGATCAGATCAGGCAGCTCGGTGGAATGAGAGGTCTTATGGCTAAGCCCAGCGGTGAGATCATAGAAACCCCTATTCTTGCAAACTTCAGAGAAGGTCTTGATTCTCTTGACTATTTCAACTCAACACACGGCGCAAGAAAAGGTTCAGCCGACACAGCCCTTAAAACGGCAAACTCCGGATATCTCACAAGGCGACTTGTTGATGTCGCTCAGGATGTTGTCGTTGTTGAAGAAGATTGCGGAACAAATACCGGCATATGGGCGGAAGCGCTTATGAACGATTCCGGAGAGGTCATTTCACCTTTAAGGGAAAGAATTCTCGGCAGAGTTTCTCTTGATGATATAGAAGACCCTGATACAGGTGAAATAATTCTCGAAGCGAACGAACTTATTGATGAAGCGACTGCTGACAGAATAGTTGAGCTCGGTATTGATTCAATAATGATAAGAACTGTGCTTTCCTGCAGAAGTAAATACGGAGTCTGTGCAAAATGTTACGGAAGAGATCTTGCAAGAGGACATCTTATAAATGTTGGAGAAGCCATCGGCATTATTGCTGCTCAATCGATCGGTGAACCCGGAACTCAGCTTACAATGAGAACTTTCCATGTCGGCGGTGTTGCATCAAGAACGATAGAAAAATCCAGTCACGAAACAAAAAGGGCCGGCAAAATAATATGGAAAGATATTAAGACACTTGAAAAACTTGACGGCGGCTTTGTTGCAATGAACAGAAACGGAAAACTTCTGATCGTTGACGACAAAGGGAGAGAAAGAGAAAGATATCCTGTCACATACGGAACAAATCTCCATGTTGCAAACGGAGCAAAAGTCAATCCCGGCGACATACTCGCAGACTGGGATCCTTACAACACTCCGATCATTGCTGAGACCGACGGTGTCATTGCTTATGAAGACATTGAAAACGGTGTAACAATGAAAGAAGAGGTTGAAGCCCAGACCGGTAGATCTAAAGCCGTAGTCATCATGACAAGAGATGCCAAAATGTCTCCGAAACTCCTTATCACCGAAGAAGGCAAGAAAGGAAGAAAGAAAGCAAAGACCATAGCAAGAGGTGAAGCAATATACCATCTTCCGGCAAACGCATACATAGAAGTTGCAAACGGAGATACTGTGGCAACCGGTGATGTTCTTGCAAAAGTTCCAAGAGCGGCAAGAAAGACTAAAGACATCACAGGTGGTCTTCCAAGGGTCAGCGACCTTTTCGAAGCAAGAAAAACCAAAATTCCCGCAAAGGTTTCTGAAATTTCAGGTTATGTTTCAGTGCAGTCGGAAGGAAAGGGTGCGAGAAGCAAGCGAATAATTACCATCACCCCTGAGTTCGGCGAAACGACACCACCTATTCCGGTACCGAAGGAAAGACACATAAATGTCCATGACGGTGACTATGTGGAAGCAGGTGAGCCGCTTATTGACGGATCTGTAGATCCGCATGACATCCTCCGCATCAAGGGAGAAATTGAAGTTGCAAAATTCCTTGTTCAGGAAGTTCAGAGAGTTTACAAACTTCAGGGTGTTCCTATAAACGACAAACACATTGAGGTCATTGTCAAACAGATGCTCAAGAAAAGAAAGATCGTCGAATCAGGCGACACCACTTTTATGAAAGGCGAGTTCATTGAAAAGGAAAAACTTGAATCTGTCAACGAAACTATTGAAAAGAAGGGTTTGAAGCCAGCAACATGGGAAACAATTCTTCTTGGAATAACAAAAGCTTCTCTTAACACAGAAAGCTTCTTCTCGGCAGCAAGCTTCCAGGAAACCACAAAAGTTCTTACCAACGCAAGTATCGAAAAAAAGAAAGATGTTCTCCGTGGAATAAAAGAGAACATAATAATTGGAAAAATGATACCTGCCGGAACAGGATTCCCGAAATACCACGATTCAAATTATGAAATAAGTTTCCCGGAAAATGAAAAGATGGAAGAAGAAAGTCATGAAGCTGACCCGGAAGAGACGAAACCTGAATAAATTCTTTATCAAATAACCCATTCTGTTACAAAAAGCACACATCAATAAATTGACAAATTTTTTTTATGAACTATAATTTATCAATGATATTGATTGTTTCCAAGGAGGCGGTAAGTGACAAAAAAAGCAAAGATCTTGATTGTTGATGACGATCTCGAGCTCCTTTCAACCATGTCCAGATATCTTGAGCTGAAAGGTCTGGAGGTTTTCGGCAAAACAAGTGGCGAAGAAGCTGCTGAGCTTATGGCAAAAGAAAATTTCGACCTTATCATACTTGACATTGTTCTTCCCGGCATTAACGGGATCGAGATCCTTAAATCAATAAAAAAGAAAGATCCTCAGCAGAAAGTCATTGTAATGACAGCAATGCTCTCTATTGAAAACACTATCGCCGCTTTAAGGGAAGGTGCTGTGGAATATCTGCTTAAGCCTTTTTCAAGTATGGAATATATCTGGACTGTTATTGAAGATTATCTTTGATGCGACCGCTACTGTTCTTAATGTGAATCGTTCTCTCCTTAAATTTTCTTAAGAAATCTCTTTCGACACATTTATGAAGTCGCAATATTGCATTCTTAAAAGCTTTTTTGTCGCTTCTTCCGTGTCCAATCCCTATGAGGTGGTTCATTCCAAGAAGAAGTGCCGCGCCATAAAGATTATACTGGAACTGATTAAACACTTCCCCGAATATCTTGTTAAAAATAAAAGTTCTTGTCCTTTTAAACTGTGGCGGCGCAATTCTTGATTTTATAAGTCTGCTTATCGTTTCGTTGAGGCCTTCAACTGTTTTCAGAGTTATGTTGCCCGTAAAAGCATCTGTTACGACAACATCGGTATCTGGCTTTACAAAAAGCCGGTTCCCCTCAATAAACCCGGCAAAATTAAGAGGGGATCTTTTTAACATTTCAGCCGCTTCCAATATTGTTCTGGTTCCTTTTGTATCCTCCTCTCCGACATTAAGTATTGAGATCCTGGAATCCTCAAGACCTGTTATGCAAAACCTGTAAGCTTCACCCAGAACTCCGAAATCATACATGTTCTCGGGCTTAGGTTCAAGAGTCGCACCAAGGTCAAGGATTATCAGCTTCTTTGAATCGACCGAAGGATATACCGTTGCGAGAGCCGGCCTTGAGACCTGCTGAATGACTCCGCTTTTAAAATAACTTACTGCAACAATGGCTCCGGTATTTCCTGCAGAAAAGAATGCATCGCCTTTCCCGTTGACAAGAAGATCGATCCCTTTATGTATGGAAGAATCAATTTTTTCTCTGTAAGCTTTTGCGGGAGAATCATCCATTGTTATTTCGCTTTCAGCGTTGACAATCGAAATATTTTCAGGGATTTTTTCATCTATACTGTCAATAATATCCTTTTCAGAGCCGACAAGTATCAATTTGATATCAGGATTTTCCTTGCAGACTTCCAGAGATGATTGAACAGGAACATCAAGAGGGCTGTCCCCTCCCATAGCATCAACAATGATAGTTGATGACATTTATTTGCTTACTGCTCTTCTACAGAAACGAACTCTTTACCCTTGTAGTTGCCGCAATTGGGGCAGATACGGTGAGGCATCATTGTTCCACCGCATTTCGGGCAGGAGATCGTTGCCACCGGATCAGACTTAAGATGTCCGCCTCTTCTTTTTCTTGAGCGGGCTTTGCAATGTTTTCTTTTTGGAACAGCCATTTAATCCTCCACAAATATAAAAAGTCCTTTATTCACCGCTTGAACACTTGCAGTCAACATCGTTAAGGTTTGCTCCGCAGACAGAACACAACCCTTTACATTCGTCACTGCAAAGTATTTTATTCGGCATATTCATAACAAGTATTTCTCTAATGAAATCATCAATTTCCACACTGTCACCACTATAATGGTAATCAACTTCATCACCTGCAGCTTGAGGAAAAACATAATAGGATTCCTCAATATCCGAAGACATTTCTATCCCTGCAGAGCAGCGATCACAGGTTGTTTCAACATCGTAAACACCTGTAAATTTTAAGCAAATTGTTTCACCAGCACGATAAAAATCAAGATTCATATCAACTCCGGTAACCCTTGTCCTTTCCCCGAGCTCACCACCTACAGGCACAAATTCGACTTTCCTTGAATTTACTGAATCTGTTATTTCGCTCAGGAACAATTTCATCACCGCAAATCCGTCAAAAAAACAACACGGGAAATATACACTCAAAAGCCGTTTTGTCAAGATAATATAAAGGAATAAAAGGAGATGAAAACTAAAATTGATTGTGTCACAGTAATGAATATTATTACCGTAGCTGATATTAGTTTTTTGAACGGGAGAGAACATGTCCGGCATAATAATTAAATCGCCTGAACAGATAGAAGGCATCCGCGAAGCAGGAAAAATACTTTCAGAGCTTTATCTGGAACTCAAGAATTATATCAAACCAGGCGTTTCAACTTTGCAGATAGACAGTTTTGCAGACAGATTCATAAAAAAAAGGGGAGGATATCCTACATTTAAAACTGTTGCCGGATACCGTCATGCCACTTGTGTAGCAATTAACAATGAAGTTGTACACGGAATCCCGAAAAAAACGAAGATCGTTCAAAGAGGAGACCTTATCTCGGTTGACTGCGGTGTTACGCTTAATAAATTTATTGGCGACAGCACCGTTTCATATTTAATGCCGGGAGCAAGCGAAACTGCAAAAAAACTGTTCGATGTCACAAAAAAATGTCTCGATATCGGGATTCAGGAATGTTTTCCGGGAAAAAGAGTTGGAGATATCGGGGCGGCAATTCAGGAATATGCCGAAAGCAACGGTTTTTCAGTTGTAACCGAATATGTCGGACACGGAACTGGAGTTCTCCTGCACGAAGAACCGTCAATACCTCACTTCGGCACAAGGAATACCGGCACTCTTCTTCAGGAGGGAATGGTCCTTGCAATAGAGCCGATGATAAATGAAGGAACTTACAAAACACGGACATTGAATGACGGATGGACTGTAGTTACACTTGACGGAAAGCTGAGCTGTCAGTTTGAGCATACGGTTGCAGTTACAAAGAACGGACCTGTAGTTTTAACATAAATTTTTTCAGGAGGACAAAATGGTCAAACATATCATATACATATTCATTATCCTTTTTCTTCTTGCCAATTTCTGCTGGGAAAAGAAACCACTTTGGAAACATTTCATCCCTGTGGCGGAAGATGCAATGGAAAATGTGGTTGAAGGAACAGAAAAATCACTGAAAGAAGGGAAAAACATCATAAAGGAAGGTGCTGAAAAGATTAAAGAAACCATTAAAGATGCGCCCAAAGCCGAGATATCTGAAGAAGACAGGGAAAAACTCAACGAAATAATCAAAAAAAGTTCTGAAAAAGATAAAAAGAAGAAATAATCAGGTTCCGTAATTTAAAACGGAGGCAAAATGAAGATCGTGAAGTATTTTTTTCAGGACATTCCTGAAAAAGGGGAAAAAGCATTTAAAAGATTTTACCTTCCGCTAACTGTTTCCATGGTCTCTACTTTTTTTGTAATATTTCTGCTTTATGAAGAAAAGTTCTTTTCCGGAAGGTTTTACTCTGTAGAAAACATGGCAATGGCTCTCTATCTTGGTGTCCCTGTGCTGCTCACCACTTTTCTTGTTGCTGAATACTACAAATTAAATCAAATGCTTAAGTGCATTTTTGGGCTGTCTATCCTTGCTGCGGTCATTTTTTATTACTTTTCTCTCCCTGAAAAATTTCTCGTTACTGACACCATTCGCTTCATTCTTCTTTCGGTGTTTTCATTTATGACTTTGTTCTCATTTCCAATATTTCTTAAAAAAGACAGGTTTGTAACCAGAAAGATCGCCCTTTTTCTTTATCAGAGAATGATGTTTGCGGTGATTGTAGCAGTTTTGGTTTATGCGGGACTCTCGTTTGCCGTTTATGCCATACAGCTGCTTTTCATTCCCGGCTGGAACGATTCTTTCCGGCTTACAAGTGCAATATTTGCAGTAAGTTCGGGGATAATCGCTCCATGGGTTGTCATGGCTGGAATTCCTGAAATTGAAAAAATATCTGAAGTTGAAGTCGTTGAAAAAGCGGCGGCTCTGATTTCAAAGTTCGTTTTTATTCCTGTCGTTCTTTTCTATCTTGTAATTCTCTATCTTTACTTTGGGAAAGTGCTCTTTTTTGAAGAACTACCGAAAGGTATGACAAGCTATCTGATCCTCTCTTTCTGCACCGCCGGGAGTATAACATATTCAATAATCCTTGAAGAATCTAAAAGAGCTCAAAAGGGAATAACCGCCATGTATGAGAAATGGTTTTACCGAACTGTTTTTCCTCTTCTTTTTCTTCTGTGGTATGCTATCTGGAAAAGGACTGACGATTACGGAATTACTGAAAAAAGATATATACTTATAGTTCTTTCAATATTGCTTACGACCTGGGCTTCCTACTTCATTTTCTCCAAAAGAAAAAACATTGTCATCATTCCTCTTCTTACTTCGATTGTATCAATTTTCATTTCGTTTGGTCCATGGGGAATGTTTGAAACATCATATAGAAGTCAGAAAACGAGAATAATTGAAATTCTTGAAAAAAATCTACTACTTGAAAATGGAAAGATTATTCCTTCAACTAAAGATGTCTCTTTTGAAGACAGAAAAAATCTCGGCTCAGCACTTTTGTACATCGAAACAAGATGGGGGCTTAACAGGATTTCTGAGATAATTCCTGAAAACGCGAATATCAGCACAACTCCTCAGAAATATCTATCCCGTTACAGTGGAGAAAGTTCAAACACATTCAAGTTGATGAAATGGATGGAGCTTAAATATGTCAGAGAATGGGACAATGTTGAAAATTCTGAAAGTTTCAGTTTTTATCTTAATCCAAGGAACGGATACGCAATAAAAGGACCTTTTGATGCAATGGTCTCAGGCACCTGTCCGACATACGAACATGAAAAAAAGGAAGGCACTCCAAAGTCCGGTATCAGAACAGAATTCGATAAAGAATGTAAAGTTCTTAAAATTATGAATGATAATGGAATGATTTTTGAATTAGACCTTCTGCCTGTGATCAAAAAGATGAATGAAAAAACCGATAAGACAAATTATAACCTCTCTGTTGATCAACTTTCGCATAATTATGAAAATGATTCAGTAACAGCAACGGTTCTTATCACTCAGGCACACGGCCGGTTAAAATCAGAAAAAGAAAATTCAACCATCAGCAATATTTCTGTAAGTGTTTATTATTTTTTAAAGATTCAAGAGTGAGTAGAAAGTATGTCAGGATTTATTCTAAGATCGGATGAACTTAAAAAGAACTTCAAGGACTATATCATTTTAGACTGCAGAGAAAATCCTGCGGACTGTAAACACATAGCCGGATCATATTTTGTTGACGGAGAATCAGTGCTTACTGGGAAAAAAGGTCAGCACGGCGGAAGGCACCCTTTCCCCAATATGGATGAATTTGTAAGCGACATGGAAAATCTCGGCATTTCAGATAGTTCAAAAGTTGCGTGCTTTGGAGATTTCGGAGCAAGAGCTGCTTTTATGTTGCGGCTTTTTGGAATCACTGCTTCTTTCATCAGCGGAAATTCAGAAACTTTAAAAAGATCAGGGATTCCTTTTGATAACGATGATCCTGCTCCTGTTAAAAAAGGGAAAATTACAGGAAAAATCAATAATGATCTTCTTGTGAGCATGGAGAAGGTGCGCAAAAACATCAATAATACTGAACACATACTCATTGATTCGAGATCCGGCGAAAGATATCGCGGAGAAAATGAACCGCTTGATCCCATTGCCGGAAGAATCCCCAACGCAGTGAACTTCTTCTGGCAGGAACTTATAAAACCGGACGGAACCTTCCTTTCAGATGAAGAGATCAGAAAACATTTTAATATCGACACCGGCAAAAACATCACACTTTACTGCGGAAGCGGCGTAACAGCTTGTTTTAACTGGCTTGCACTCAGACAGATCGGAGTCAAATGTTCAATATATACAGGATCCTGGAGCGACTGGATAAGTTATCCGGAAAATCTGGATAGAATCGAACCTAAAATTCATTAGTGTTTCCTGCCACCATACCCCTCTTTACTAAGGGTTTTCATCAGGTTCTTGTTCACATAATATGGATTTCTGAAAAACATTGTTGCTCCGTTTGGGCCTGTGCTGTTGTCTTTAAATAATGGAGGTTCGTCGCCTCCTCCAAAATTATTATTTAACAGCTATATCAACAAAAAATATCCATAAAAACAAAAGAATTAAATTTATAATAAACAACAATATTATTTCCCTCCATATGCAGATTTCAGATCGCCATAGCTTCTAGAAATATAATCAAAAACAATTGAAGCAACAAAACTTACTTCCATAAAACCCAAAAAAAACAAGTATAATAAATTACTTTTAATATTTCTCATTCCCATGAATCAACCTCCGGCTGAATTATTCCTCTCATTTGCCACATTTCATAAGTATTCGACCACAAAGCACCGTCTTTCTGAGTAATCATCGGCTTGCCTTAATTGAATTAATCTCACCTTCAAGCATTGAAAGTCCGTTAATGATGTTCTCAAAAGACGGATACTCGCCGAATATCATATTCTGCATGTCTCTGTAATCATTTTTCATGAATTTCAGGACATGGTCAGGCGGAATGAGCTTCATTGTTCCGGGAACCGCCAGATCATACCTCGCCCAGCCTCTTGGATAGAACCTTTTTTTAAAAGCCGTTACACTTTCAAGGAGCTCAATGTCTTTCAATGCGGACTCTCTGATAACACTTCTGCTCAACATGAACATATCATAATAATGTCTTGAATATCTCGCATGCTTCCTGAAATATGTCCTTTCTTTCGTCAGCACTTAATTTTACGATATTTTCCATTGTTTAATCCTTACATATCTTTTTAATTATCTCATAGACCCATGCAGTTGTCTTTTCCGTATCTTTAAGCACCTTTCTTTGTTCATCGCCTGTCAGAAAATCTCTTACTGAATCTATC
>JAGOEX010000033.1 GCA_017997475.1 bacterium | reverse complement strand
TCTTCTAAAAAAATCACCGAGTTTACTGAAAAATCCGCCGTTCTTGTCCCGGAACTTCATTTTGCCTCTTTCAGCAAAATAATTGATTATTCCCACTGCCGTCGAAACGGATGGCGAACTCAGGACATCCTTGAAACCGCTGCTGGCCTCGTTTATTTTCGGTTTTCCGATACGGACCGGTTGTTCAAAAACATCTTTTGCCAGAAACTGAATATCCTTCAATTCCGCAGTTCCACCGGTCAGAACTATGTTTGTCTGGATAAGACTCTCTTTCATCTCTTCATTAAGCCGTTTTCTTGCGGCCATCAATATCTCTTCAACTCTCGGAGCAAGAACACTTGCAAGGAAATGAACCTTTTTCACTTTCTTTTCTTCCGTTCCGATAGTGCTCACTTCTATTTCTTCATCGCTTGAAACATAATCAGGTCTTGCGCTTCCGTATCTGCACTTTATCCTTTCAGCTTCCACCGGGGGGATTCTCATCGCATAGCTGATGTCTGTCGTGACATACCTTCCGCCCATGGGTATTACGGTTGTATAAACAGGATCCCCTTTATGATAAACTGTTATATCCGTTGTTCCGTCACCTATGTCGATAAGTGCAACACCAAGCTGTTTTTCGTCCTCTTCAAGAACCGCCCAGCTTCCTGCAATACCGTTGACAAGAACATCTTCAACATGAAGACCTGCATCTTCAACTGACTTTGCGAGGTTCCTGAGCATTGCGGTGGATGAAGTAAGAATGTGCACTTTAACCTCAAGCCGTCTTCCGGCCATGCCTTTGGGATTTCTAATGCCCGCCTGATCATCAACTACAAATTCACCTATCTCGACATTTATGATCTGTCTGTCACTTGGAAGACTTACATTTCTTGCCTGTTCAATGACTCTGTCAATGTCTGTCTGTGCAACCTCTCTCCCTCTTACTGTAACTACACCATGACTATTCATTGAGGAGACATGTTCTCCCGAAAGCCCTATGTAAACAGATTTGATGTGGATGTCGGCTATTTTCTCGGCTTCAGTCACCGATTCATGAATAGCCCTCGTAGTCGCTTCCATATTTACAACACTGCCGGCAATTATGCCGTTTTCATTCTTTGCGACACCTTTGCCGATAAACTGCACTTTTTTATCATTTTCAACTTTGGCCACAAGCGTTGTAACCTTTTTTGTACCCACATCAAGAGCAACGATCACACTGTCATTCTTAGGCATTACTCCCCCTGTTCACATTCTTGAATACTTTTCCAACTATAACCCTTATTTTTTTATCTTTTTCAGTTTTCTCGAAAATGTACTCTCCGGCCCATTTGTTCTCTGAAGAAAGTTTTCCGGAAATATTAGAGAACATCTCTTTCATTGTAGATATCTCATTATTTGAGAACTCGTTCCCGAAAGCAAGATATGTCGTCATTGAATCCGGGGCCTCGCAATCAGCTGAAAAACCAGATGACATGTCAAATTTAATGCTTTTAATGCTGCACATTGATCTCTGATCGTTCCATGCCTTTGAGATCATTACGGCCGTAACGATCTTCTCGCCTCTCAATTTTTCACTTACAGCATCATTATCTATGTGGAAGAAAGGGAGAGCTGCCGTTGTCTCACCTGGGAAAGTTCTTTTAAACACTATCCCTTCAGAATCGGCAAACCACAGGGTGGAAACATCTTTCTTTTCATTTGGAGACAATGATGATCTTCTGCTGTTGACAACTATTGCAGGAACGAATTCCTCTATTACAATATTCACAGAATCCGGAAAGAGTTTTGTCACAAATGCCCTTTTCACCCAGCCGCTTGAAAGAAGATATGCCTCCATCCGTCTTTCATCCAGATCAAACCAGCTCTTTTCATTCTCAAGACCGGAAATGAGAAGCACCTCTTTTCTTGAAAGCATGTTGTTGCCGCTTATTTCAACGCGGTCATCCGAAACCTTGACCATCTCGCTTTGTTTCCATTCACGGAGAACCTGTGCTGAAAGTGTGAAAAAAGCCACAAATATGAATGTAAGAAAATAGAGAACAAATGAATAAAACAGTGTCGATGCTATTTTCTTAAACTTTTCCATCAACCGAGCGCCTCATTTATTAAAAGTTCTATGAGATTCAAATAGCTTAAGCCCCTCTTCTTTGCGATCATGGGAACAAGGGAATGTGATGTCATTCCAGGAAGAGTGTTGATCTCAAGCATGACATAGTCGTCACCGCTGACAATGAAATCGCTTCTTGTCACCCCTTTGCAGCCCAGAGCAGTATGCAGAAGCTGTGAAGCTCTCCATATATCTCTGCTCACCTTTTCGTTGTAATCAGGGTCAACAATGTATTTTGTGAGATCACTCATATATTTGCTTTCAAAATCATAAAATTCATTCGCAGGAATTATCTCCACATCGCCCAGAACTTCATTCATAAGAACGGCAACATTTATCTCTCTCCCCTTGAAAAATCTTTCGCAGAGATATTTTTTGCCTTTAACCAGTTCAGAAACAGTTTTTTCCCATGATTCCATATCTTTAATTATGAATACGCCTCTGCTCGATCCGTTTACAGGGTCTTTGATAACGACTGGAAGATCAAACGGAGGCATAAGGTCGTTTTCAGCAGTGAACACTATTCCTTCAGCAACTCTGATGCCCAGTTCTTTCATAACTGCACGGCAGATTATCTTATCCATTCCGGCGGCACTTGCACTGACACCTGAATTAGTGTAAGGGATCTTCATCATTTCAAGAAGCCCCTGAACAGTTCCGTCCTCACCATACTTTCCGTGAAGTCCGTTCACAACAACTTCCGGCGAGAATTCCCTGAGCTTAAGATCAAGGTCAAATCCAGCATCAATAAAAACAGTGTTGACATATCCGCCTTCCGTCAATGCCCGGTGTATCATTCCGCCGGTTTCAATGCTGACGCTCCTTTCATCGCTCATCCCGCCTGCTATCACTGCTATCTTTGTGTTCTTGTTAAGTTTACTCATACCAGAATTTCACCTCCGGACATAGCGTTATTCCAAACATTTCATTAACTTTTGCAATCGCTGTATCTTTTAGCACACAGAAATCATTGAACACGGCACTGCCTTTATTAACAACAATGTTGGCATGATCTTCGCTAAGTCCCGCATCATTGACATAAAAGCCCTTCATTCCGGCTTTATCAAGAAGTGCTCCTGCTTTTTCCCCTTCCGGATTTTTAAAAAGAGAACCCGCACTGCGACCTTTTATCTTTATTCTTCTTGAAAGATGGTACATCACTCTTTTCCTTACATTTTCAACAGAATCCTTTATAAGTACCAGATCTACGCCAAGCATGACAAAATTTCCTTCGGGCGGATTATCAAGAGAACGGTAACTGAACTGAGGAACAAGAACAGATACAGCACCGTTCTTCACATAATAGACCGACCCTGCAACATCATCCCATGAATAATCAGCCGGAGTCGCATTACCCATCACAGCTCCTCCGAGAGTACCCGGAATGCCTGCCATGAACTCAACTCCGCTTAGACCGTTCTTCATTGAATAATTTATAAGCATGCTTATGGGAACCCCCGCAGGCATGTAGGTTTTTACTGCATGTTCACTGACATCTTCAGTATCGCTCGTTCCTATCATTCCACCCATGTAAAGAACAGGTTTCATAACATGTCCGGCAATTATGTTGCTTCCACCGGAAAGAACATAAAAGTCATTGAATTCATGAGTAAATCTGACAATATCGTCTATGGATTCCGGGAAATAAAGATCGCATACGGCATCTTTTACCCTAATGGAAAGAAGGTTTCCGAACAGTGCGTTCTTTTTCAGTTTCATTTCACCCCCACAAGTTCAAAAACTTTGTTGAGGTCACCTGCTCCCGCAGCGATAACAGCTGAAACATGAAGTCCTTCAATGTTCTTCTTTATAAAAACACCTGCATCATCAACAGATTTAAAATAATAGACTTCACTTCCATTCTGTTTCAGCTCTCTGTAAAAACTCTCCGTATCAGCACCTTTAACCGTCTCACCTGCATTGTAGACAGGAAGAACTATCAAGGGTTCCACATATTTAAGAACTTCAAGAAATTTATCATAGAAAACCGTGAACCTTGACACCCTGTGCGGTTGGAAAATAAGACAGAAATTCCCATATTTAAGCTCTGCCTGTTCCACCAGAGCTCTTATCTCAGAGGGGTGATGCGCATAATCATCTATCAAGTCAACACCCTTATATTTTCCTACGACCTGGAATCTCCTGTCTACCACCGGAATCTCAGTCCAGAGTTTTTTAAAATCTATCTTTGGTATGGTCACATTTATTTTTTTAAGAAAGCTCAGTGAAGCAAGAAGGGCGGCAGACCTGTTCTGAAGGATATGCGCCGGCTCTCTGACAGAACCGACATAAATTTCCGTGTCATCAGAAAGAAGATATACCGCTTCTTCCTTTACGAAAAAATCGAGTCCTGAAACATTCTGGAAAGACCCGTTCTCCTTTAATTCGGCAACTGTAAGAAAAGATGACGGTGTGAACATTGAAAAAAGAGCATCACTCAGATCATAACCTCTTCCTATTATTAAGGTATCCGGCTCCCAGGAAAGAAGATACCGTTCAAAACTGTTAAGCATTTCTTCCGGATTAGAATAAAAATCTGCGTGCTCAAATTCAAGATTGTTTATCAAAAGGATCCCGGGGGTTGTTTCAAACATGGATCCGTCGCTTTCATCAAGTTCAATTATATATGGCGATCCTTCAGAAATATTTGAAACACCTCCGCTCTTACCGCCTGCATAAACCGATGGATTCAATCCGGCTTTTTTCAAAATGTGATATATCATCCATGTCGTAGATGTCTTTCCGTGACTTCCGGCGACACCTATAACATCTTTTCCTTCCATCATTTTTGATAGAAAGGTTCCTCTTGAAATGACCACTATCCCCTTTTTTAAAGCATATCTTATCTCTTCTGAATCCATCGGAACGGCACTTGATCTTACAACAAGATCAACTCCCTGCATGTGGTCTGAAGAGTGCCCTGAATAACATTTGATCCCTTTGGACTCCACCATTTTAAAATAAGGGCTCACATTTTCATCACAACCACTCACTTCATACCCCATTCTTTGTGCCATCAGAGCGAGTCCGCTGACACCGCTTCCGCCTATTCCGACAAAATGGACATGCATTCCGTTACACCTTCCCCGATAGATTCTTTTCAATATCTTCAGCAACTTTCATTGCCGCTTTTTCGTAATCAAGTTTATCAATATTCTGCTTTATCTTTGCGTTTCCGACAAGAAATGAATTAAGTGCAGTATAAAGCTTTTTCACCCTCATAGGCATGCTTCCGCCATCCTCGACAATAAAACCTATCTCCTTTTTTGCCACCACTTTAGCATTGTGTTTCTGATAGACATCATAATGTTCAGAAAGAGGCAGGAATATTCCCGGTTTATGCATTGCCAGAAGCTCTGACACAACATCAGCTGTGGGCCTTGATATTACAACATCAGCCGTCTTATAATATTTTCCCCTGTTCTCATACTGCATATAACAGAGGGCCTCAACTTGAACTTCGTCATAGAATCTCTGGATCGACGCAACATCCTTTTCTCCTGTTTCCTGAAGTATGAAAAACTCCTTCCTCATTTCAGGATACTTTCTGAACATCGTTCTTACGAGCTCATTTATCGAATATGAATCCTTTCTGCATGTGAAAATTACCAGAATCTTTTTGTTTGTCGGAATGTTCCTCTTTTCAGCCGTCATAACATCCTTTTCCACCGGAACACCTGCAACAAGCGCCTTTGACCTCGGCACGCTGTCTATCATTTCGGCAAAAGGAAGATATATCCGGTGAGCACAGGAGATGAATTCCTTGTTACAGTCAGACATTACAGCATTTGGTTCGAGCATGAAGATTTTGAGGTTCATTTTAACAGCGGCATCCATAATGGGAACAGATGTAATGCCACCTAAAGTAAGAACCGCCTGTATGTGTTTTGTAGAAAGGGTTTTCATTGAATTTTTAAGCGATGATTTTCTTTTGAGTGATCTGAGAAAATTACCGACAAAACCCTTCTTTTCAGGAAACTTGTCCACATTTACCGTTTCATATCCCTTTTCAGTAACGGTTTTTATAAAAGGAGAGCCATCCGGAAATGCAAACATCGACATTATTCCCCATTTTCTGAGAATATCAGCAACGGCAAGAGCCGGTTTCAGCCGCTCCTTCTTGTTTACTCCGGCGACAAGAATAATGAACCTTGTTCCAATTTTTTCCATGCTTCACCTCCTCAACTGCTGTAACGGTTATCAGCTGTCACAGCGTTTAAAATAAAACCCACCATCATCGAATACGCAAGCAGAGCGCTTCCACCGTAACTTATGAACGGAAGAGGCACACCCTTGTTCGGCAGACAGGATGTAACAACACCTAAATTGATGAGGGTTTGGAGAGCAAGCATTACCACGAATCCGGAGATAAGATAGAACCCGAATCTGTTGTGAACTGTAAGCGCAAAATAGCTGCCGGTTATAAACATCAATAAAAACAATATTATAAGTATGGTCACTCCTATAAATCCGAACTCTTCGCCTATGATGGCAAATATGAAATCGGTGTGAGCTTCGGGGAGATAGCGGAGTTTTTTCTGGGAATTTCCGAATCCCACTCCGGCAACACCGCCCCTGCCGAGAGAAACTTCTCCCTGGACCTGCTGATATCCGATGTTCTTTCTGTACTGCCATGGATCGAAAGACGCCTTTATTCTGTCAAGACGGTACGGTTTCATGAATACAAGAAATGCGGCTCCGGCAAGAGCAAGCACAATAAGTACAGCAAAATATTTAACTCTCATTCCTGCCATGAGAAGAATGAAAATAGCCACAGTGAATATTATGGCTCCGGTCCCGAGATCTTCAAATGCAATGAGTGAAACTACTATGAGCACAACAGCGAAAGGATATACCAGCTCCTTGAGTATCCCGATCCTGTCCCTCTTGTTGCAAATGACCTCTGAAAGATAAAGAACAACAGTTATCTTAGCAAATTCAGCCGGCTGTATCATCATAAAATGGAGATCTATCCATCTTTTCGAACCGTTTATCTCTGTTCCGATTATGTATGTTGAAATAAGGATAAGTATTGTAAAAATAAGGAGATATTTTATCCATGACCTTATCGCTTCAAGATTGACAAGATAGCTTGCGGTAAAGCCGAGAGATGCGATTAGAAGATTCATCGCGAGACCTTTCAGAAGCGGCAGCAGCGCATTCTGGATCGACGGGACATTGAAAAGACGGATGTTGAACACCATTACCATCCCGAAAACAACAAGAAGAAAGAAAATGGAAAAATAAAGTTTAAGCGCCCTTGTCACTTTTCAAGACCTCTTTTTAATTCAGCAACCCTATTTCTGAAATCGTTACCTCTTTCCTTATAATTCTTATACCAGTCATAACTTGAACATGCCGGAGAAAGAAGCACAACACCGTCATTTTTTGCAAGCATGAAGCTTTTCTCAACAGCTTCTTTCATAGATTCCGCCTGTTCAAGATCCCTGAATCCTTCAAAATAGCTTTTTATTTTATCTTTCGCTTCGCCTATCAGCACAACACCCCTGCACTTCTTTTCAGCAAGTATCCTCAAAGGTTCATAACTTCCGCCCTTATCAACTCCGCCGAGAATAAGAACAACTTTCCCGTCTTCAAAACCGGCCAGTGACATTTCAACTGCACCGACATTGGTACCCTTAGAATCGTCAATAAAAACAACACCTTCAAACTCATCAACGAATTCTGTCCGGTGAGCAAGGGGCTTGAAATTCTTAAGACATCTTCTCAATACATTCACATCGTCAATATAAGGGGTGACTCCAAGTACACAGGCCATTATGTTCTCAACATTGTGAAGTCCTTTGAGATAAAGATCGTCTATCTTCAATTCGCTGTTGCCGAAATAGATGCTTCCATTCCTGTATGAGATGTCGCCCGTACCTTTCACCGAGAAATATTTCTTTGCGACATTAACCGGTCTACACGCCGCAACAAGTGCTTCGTCCCCTCCGTTAAGGATAACAAGACCGTCAGGTTTAGTGAGTTTCGCAAGTTCAACTTTTGTAAGAAGATAATGTTCGTAACTGCTGTATCTGTCAAGGTGGTCCGGTGTAACATTCAGTATCATTGAAACATCAGGGCGGATGCTTTTGAGTGTTTCAAGCTGGAAAGAACTGATCTCGATAACCAGAAAGTCATAATCCCTGTTGACGCCTTCTATCACCGGCTCTCCGATGTTGCCGCAAAGGAACGCCTTGAATCCCGCCTCCTGCAGCATAGCGCAGGCAACTGAAACTGTTGTTGATTTACCGTTGGTGCCGGTAACAGCGATCACTTTCTCGTTATTCAGGTATCTTCCGGCAAGCTCCATTTCACCGATAACTTCCGTTCCCTTAGCCCTGAGTTCCATAACTACCGGATGATCTGACGGAACTCCCGGACTTATTATCACCGTGTCATAAGATTCATCCCTGTTGTAAACCGGATATGTTCCGGAAAATTTATCCAGCACACCTCTGTTGTCGTCATAAATTGAAACTTCATTTCCGAACTTTTTTAGAAACTTTGCAGATGATGTGCCCGAAACCCCCAGTCCGATAACTAACGCTTTCAATCAACCCCTCCAATCTTTTCAAGCAGATCGAAAATCTTCTCCATTCTGTTCCCTCTGGAGCCCTTCAGCAGGAAAACCCCCTCTTTCGGGAGATGTTCCGGAATATCGGTGATATCACCCAGAAAGAGCACCTTTTTTTCATTCAAAAAACCAGGTCTTGTTTTTTCGAACTCGCAACCTATCAAAAAAACCCTTTTTAATAGGTTAAGATTTTTTAAATAATTTACAAGTTCTTCGTGCATTTTTTTTGAAAATTCCCCGAGTTCGAACATACTGCCCAGAATCAGGTATGTTTCAGAACCGCTTTTTCTGCTGTATTTTTCATAGAAATTTTCAATGGAACTTCTCATCGATCCGGGGTTTGCGTTATAACAATCCACAACAAATGTCCTGTTTTCCACCTTCCTTATTTCGCCCCTCATCGAAGGAAAACTGGCGTTTGTTACAACTTTCCCAAGGTCTGGTATTATCCCTTCCGATGCCTTGACCGTTACCGATGCAGTATAAAGGTTTTCGACCATATACTTTTCCAGATAATCAAACTCAGGAGCGATCTTTTCAGAATCAGAAGATGAATATTCAACTATTTTTCTCTTAGATCTGTTGCTTCCGACCCATTTTTTTATAAACTCATTTCCTGTATCGGCCACAACAATCCCTTTTGAATATTCAAATATTTCAAGTTTTGCAAGAGCAAGATCGTCCTGTGACCTGAAATTTCCAATGTGTGCCGTACCTATATTTGTTATAACAGAAAGATCGGGATCGGCAATTTCGGTAAGATGGCGGATCTCTCCGGCATGGTTCATCCCCATTTCGAGAACAAGAGCATCGATATTCATCGGAGTGTTCAGTATCACAAGAGGCAGACCAATGTGATTATTAAGATTTCCGCTTGTCGCATGGACACTTTTAGAAAGAAGTTGAAGCATCGATACAGTGAGCTGTCTTGTCGAGGTTTTTCCGCTTGAGCCGGTAATTGCAAAAACAGTCCCTTTAAAAAGTTTTCTTCTTTCTTTTGCAAGTGCACTTAAAAAATCGAGAACATTTGGAACTTTTATGTAGAGATCGTTTTCAGGAAGATCCTTTTCCCCTGCACAGAGAACACCTTTTTCAAGAAGTGCAGGAATAAAATCGTGTCCGTCAACATTTTCTCCCTTGAATGCAAAAAAAAAGGAATTTTTCCTGCAACTCCTTGAGTCTATTGAAACATTTGAAATAATTCCCGGTGCAAATTCTTTTCTGATACCGCTAGCTCTTAATACCTTTTCAATCAGTGCTGTTGTGAACATTGTGCAACTCCTTTAGATATTTTTCGATCTCTTCTCTATCTGAAAAAAATCTTTTCCCTTCATGAGTGATCTGATAATTCTCCGCCCCTTTTCCTGCGACTATCAATGCATCTTCGTTTGTTTTTATAAAGACCGCTCTCCTGATAGCTTCAGATCTGTCGTTAATTATCTCGATCACACTCTCTGAGGGGTTGCAACCTGCCAGAATTTCTCTAATGATGTTTTCCGGATCTTCGCTTCTTGGATTATCGTCCGTCAATATGACAATATCACTGTATCTTGTAGCAACTTCACCCATCAAAGGTCTTTTTCCTCTGTCTCTGTCGCCACCGGCACCGATCACAGTTATGACCCTTTTGAATATTTTCAGATCTGTGACAGTTTTAAGAATGTTTTCGAGTGCATCCGGAGAATGGGCATAATCCACAAATATCGATTCTTCTCCGATCTGTTCAAGACGGCCCGGCACTGAAACCCTGCTTCCGATAGATTCAAACGCCATCTCCCTGCCGGCTAAAACCGAACACACCGCAAAAGCACATGCTGTGTTGTAGATATTATATTTCCCGAGAAGGGGAATTTTAACGGTTTTGCATAAGCCCTCGAACGAAATATCCACTGTACTTCCACTGCTATCGAGCTTTTTTATAAATATCTTAAGCTCTGCATCATGGCAGGATTCCGATATTCTTATACATTTGACACTATCGCGGATCTCTTCATATAACCTTTTCCCGAAAATGTCATCATAGTTTATTACGGATACAGCCCCTTTTTTAAGGTGTTTTGTGAAAAGTTTTTTCTTTGCCTGAAAATAATTTTCAATATCACCGTGAAAATCGAGATGGTCTCTTGTCAGATTTGTAAATACCGCAACATCAAAAAGCGTTTTCTCTATTCTTTCCTCTTCAATTGCATGACTGCTTACTTCAGATATGACAACTTCTGTTTTGGCTTTCTCCATTTCGTTAAGCAGAGAATACCACTTCCAGTTGATCGGCGTGGTATTCGGAGCATCAAAAGTGCTGCCTCCGTACCTGTAACCGAGAGTTCCTATCACTCCGCATCTGAAAATGCCCGCCAGCATGCTCTCTATCATGAATGTCGTTGATGTTTTTCCGTTTGTTCCGGTAACAGCCGCCATTTTCATTCTTAAGTCAGGATAGTTGTAAAACGCAGGAGAAATGAGCTTGAGAACCTCTTTTACAGAATTAACTCTGACATATCTTTCCATCTTCAGCTCTTTTTCACCCACGACGAGACCTGCATTCTTTTTTATCACCTGTTCGGCAAAATCGTGACCGTCAGCTTTTGCCCCTTTTATGCAGAAAAAAACTGTTTTTTCATCAACTTCCCTTGAATCGGCAGTTATTCTGAGGAGTTCTCTTTCGTCTGCCGTTGACATCTCTTTTTCAATGTGACTTGAAATAAGTTTAATAAAATCAGTTGTTCTCATTTATCTGCGGTTCCTCTGTTTCAAGCATTATAACCGTACCGAAAGGGACAAATTCGCCCGGTGCAGGATACTGGTTTACGATCTTTCTTGACGGATCCCCTGAAAAAAGGACATCAAGGCCTGTCTTGTTTGCTGTCTGAAGAGCTTTTGTTGAATCACTATTTATGAAACTTGGAATTTTTATGAAATCCATCGCTCCGCTTTCCTCCGATTCCTTTTCTGAAGAAGCTTCGACTGCAACACCTGTTATATCTTTTCCGGGCATATCAGGGATAATGCTCTTATCCTTTGCCTTTCTGTCGACATAAATGCCGTACAACGGAAGAGATCTCGCCGCAATATTTCTAAAGACAGGTGCGGCCACCGTTCCTCCGAACTCACGGCCTTCCGGCTGTTCGATCACCACCATTATTACGAAAGCTGGATCATTGCTTGGAACTGCCCCTATAAAAGAACAGACAACCTTGTCCCATGAATACTTTTTAGCAGTAAAATCAAATATTTGAGAAGTTCCGGTCTTGCCTCCGACCTTTATTCCCTCAAGTGCTGCACTTTTTGCAGTACCCTCTTCAACAACACCTTCAAGCATGCTGACCATTCTTTTGTCCGAGCTGAATTTGAAAGCGATCCTTTTGGGTTCAGGAACAGTCTGAAAAAGGATTTTCTCGTTACTCGGGTTAACTATTCTGTCAACGATCACCGGCTGCCAGAGCACTCCCCCGTTGTAGACAGATGCATACGCTCTGGCCATCTGAACCATGTTTACTGAAATACCCTGACCGAATGAAATGTTGCCTTTGTCGATCGGATACCATTTTGCGGCAGGTCTGATCGGCTTGAACGATTCACCCGGAAGATTGATCTTTGTCTTGGTTCCGAAACCGAAATCTGTGAAATAATCATAAAGCTGTTCCCTTGAAAGACGGTCCGCGAGCTTTATAGTGCCGATATTACTTGAGTTTATAACGATATCTCTAATACTCATCCATTCATAGGGATGAGAATCCCTTACCCATCTTCTGCCGAACGAGAATCTTCCGTTCTCGCCGAATATCATCTCACCTGGCTTTGCAAGATTTTCATTCAGCACGGCAAGTATCGAAAAAACCTTGAATGTAGATCCCGGCTCAAAAAGGTTGGCTATCGTATAATTTCTTCTTTCTTTGGGAGAATATTTGAAATATCTGTCCGGCTCGTAGGTCGGATAGTTGGCCATCGCAAGGATCTTCCCTGTTGCGGGCTCCATAACAACAACTCCACCCCAGTTCGCTTTTGTCTTACCCATCATTTTTGTCAGTTCTTCTTCAGCTATGAACTGAATCCTTGAATCAATTGTGAGATAAATATCGGCACTGGATGAATCGTCAAGCTCTTTTTCGATCTCAAGTGTGCTTTCTCCTGTACTGGGGATCGTAAGCCGTCTTAATTTCTTTTCCTTCCCGGCAAGAAATTTGTCATAGCTCATTTCAATCCCCTCAAGACCGACATCGTCATTTCTCTGAACGAACCCGAGCACATTGGCAAGCATCTTCCCCTGCGGATATGTTCTCTGGTATCCTTCAAGATAAATTATGAAACCAAAATCTCTGAACATATTCAAATACTTATCCTGGAGCTCCTTGTTGATCTCCTTGGACATTTTCATTTCTTTCAGTTTTTTTCTGATATTGTTCTTCTGTTCTTTCAGCCCTTTGACACTGTCATATTCCGCATTTTTTAAAAGGTAATAAAAGTGTCCTTCCCTGTTGAGTATTTCATGAACCTTTTTGATGTCGAGCTTTAAAGATTTAGAGATAATGACCGCCATCTCATCTTTTTCAATTATGTTCTTTGAATCAACCGCAATATCTATCTTCGGTTCGCTTACCGCCAGCGGCTCTCCGTTTCTGTCATAAATCGCGCCCCTTTTTCCTTTTATTATCTTAACAACTTCATCATTCGTTGAATATTCCTGAAGTTTTTCATGTCTGATTATCTGAATAATGTATGCTCTGTATATTAAAAGGATGAATGCCGCAGAGATGAATACTGCAAAAAACAGATATAGCTTATTCTCTCTGGGCATAAAGCACTCCGCTACTGGATCTGCATGACTTTATCAAGTGTAACAACGCTCAGTTGAAGTTCATCGGCTTTTTTCATCAGTTCGGCAGACGAGCTCATTTTAATGTATGCTCCGTTGACTTCATTCTTTTTCAGTATCAGCTCCCTTTTCATTTCAATACGCTTGACTATCTCGACATTCTGACTGTTTCTGAACGCTTTTATGTAGCTGTTAAAAAGCATCAGCGAGCCGGCGACAGCCACCATAACAATGAAAACTACCACATCTTTAGAAAAAAGCATCATTTTTGTCTTTGCCTTTCTTACGCTGAAGATCGCTTTTCCTGATCTTTCGGCCTTTTCTCCTTCAACATGCACAAATCCCGTCATGACACACCTCTTAATTATAAAATGAACTTTTCGAAATAAGTCTAAGTTTTGCGCTTCTTGCCCTCGGATTTTCACGAATTTCTTCTTCACCTGCAGAAAAAGGACCTGAAATCGTCACAGGAGAAAAGGAATATGGAACTTTGTCATTATCATTAATATAATAAGGAACATTGTTCTTTCTATCCTTGAAGAAGTTCTTTACAGCCCGGTCCTCTGTGGAATGAAAAGTAATAATTCCCATTATTCCGTTTACTGAAAGCTTGGAAAATCCCTTTCTGAGCATTTTTTCAAGCTGGCCTATCTCATCGTTAACAACCATTCTTAAAGCCATGAAGACCTGTGTGGCCGGATCGATGCCCTGCTTTCCGTATCTTTTAACACTTCTTACTGCATTTGCAAATTCGGATGTTGATGTCATTCCCTCTTCAGCACATTTTTTAAGAACTCTGGCAACTTTGCCGGCTTCTCTTTCCTGAGCATATATGCTTAAAATGTTCTTTATTTCCGACTCCTCGGTTTTTTTAATGTATTCCAGGGCGGTCATTCCGCTCTCAGAGTCCATTCTCATGTCAAAAGGTCCGTCTTTCTGTATTGAGAACCCTCTTTTAGCTGTATCAAACTGATGACTACTGACACCAAGATCGGCAAAAATAATATCGACATCGTCTCTCTTCATTAAAAAAAGAACCTTATCCAGTTCGCTGAAGCTTGATTTTGCGACAGTCACATTATCCATCCCTGCAAATTTCTCCTTCAAATGACTTACTGCGTCAGGATCTCTATCAAGAAGAACCGCTTTCATTGAAGGATATTTATTTATCATTGCCATTGCGTGTCCGCCGCCGCCTGCAGTAAGATCAAGATATGAACGGGGATCATTAAGATTCATTAAATTAAGGACCTCGTTCATGAGTACCGGCTTGTGGACAAAGCTCATCTTTCCCCTTTTTCCCTTATTTTCTTCCTTGCATCGTTCATGAAGTTATACATCATATCAAAATCGTTATCGTCCATCACAAGTGAAGCATCAAAGACCTCTTTTGCCCATATCTGGGCTGTTTCTATGCTCCCGGCCAGAACGACATCTTTTTTGATATCGGCATAATCAAGGAGGTTCTTTGAGAGCCGCAATCTGTTCTGATTGTCAAGCTCCACCGTTTCAGCAGTTGCAACATACCATTTGAGCATTTTGTTCCTCGCCGGTCCGATCGGAGACTCATCGATGATCTTCATCTGCTCCGTCCAGCTCTCAACCGAAAAGATCTCAAGATACTTCTCCTCTGAAAGACCCTTGGCAACTACAACTTTGTTGGAATTTTCAAGCCCCAGAGGTGCATACCACAAAGACGGGAAAGGGATTCTCCCCTTTGGGTCGAGCCGGTAATCTTTTCTGCCGTGAAAAAAAGATTTTGTAACCATTTGTCACCACTCTCTAACCATTTGATTCCACTTTTTACCACAAACTTTTTCCAAAAGCAACTTTTTTTATTTGTTTTAAGTTATTTTTATTATTAGCTGGTTTTGGAGGAGAAATTCCATTTCATTTTAATTGAAAAAAAACGGTGTGAAGGTATCATTGTTTCGGAGCACTAGTTTATGGAAAGGTAAATGAATCCTGATATTAACAAATTCATTCACGATGTTTGTGATAGACTTGAACAGAATTCAGTTGAATATATGATCTCGGGAAGCATCGCCCTGAATTTTTATTGTATTCCAAGAATGACTCTTGATGTTGATATTGTCATCGAACTTGAAGAAGAAAAAATCGATGCATTTGTTGCCATATTTCCTGATAGTTATATTGATAAAGATACTGTGAGAAGTGAAGTCAGGCGCAAAGGGATGTTCAATGTCATCCACAATCAGACCGGCTTTAAGATTGATTTTATCATCAGAAAAAATTCTGAATATTCCAAGCTTGCTTTCAAAAACAGAAAGATTAAAAAGGGGAGCGGAAAAGATTTCCGGATAATTGATCTTAATGATCTGATAATTGCAAAAATAATGTGGATTCAGGATTACCAGAGTGAAAAACAGATGAACGACATCAGGAATCTTCTGGATAATTCTGAAAAGAAAATCGGGTATATAAAAAAATGGTGTGAAGCGCTTAATTTACAAACTTTCGGGTTGCTTGACAATGAATGACACCCCGAAACATATTTTAAAAAAACAGCTTGAGATCATTAATAAAAGATCTGACGCCGAAAAAATTGAGAGATGGCTTGAACTGACAGAGCTTTCAAGAACCATTATTCTGGATCAGCTTCGTGAAAAGCACCCCGAAATGAGTGAAAGAGATCTGATAGCCGAACTTTTCAAAATATTTTATAAAAATGACTTCACACCCGAAAAACTGAATATCATCGCAGAATCCATCAGAGAATACGAAGCTTCTTAAAATCCGCATCCAGACCATCGTGTTATTCTTAATTCACTTGTTTCATCATATTTGGAAGATTTACTTTGCATCATAGGGGTCAGTTATTCCCTTTCAAATCATAGGGGTCGCAAATCATAGGGGTCTGGTATCATAGGTGTCGCCATAAAATCATAGAGGTCGCCATAAGTACATATGTTTTTACTCCGTGGAATGATTGCATTCGCCTTTAAATCCTTTTTATTCTGAGCAATTATCCTTCTCAACTTTCTCAACGCTCCTGTTCAATGCGTCATGAAGTATAACTTATTTCATCATTATTTGGAAGATTTTCAAGGCAGGCACCGTTATGTCAAGAAAAATTATTTTAAAAATTGATTTGGAAATGCAGTTCTGATATATTTTCGGACTATGCTGTAGTTTTTGATAATTTAACAGTTTCGGGAAGTTAAAATGGCAGTTAAAGTCGGACAATATTTCATTGAAAAAGGACTTGTAACGGAAAAAGATGTTGCAGCGGCACTTGAATATCAGAAGAAACGCCCGGGATATCTCGGAGAAATACTGTTATCTCAGGAGCTTATAACAGAAACAGACCTGCTTCACTATCTTTCAAAAAGGTTCAATGTCCAGTACATTTCAAGCGAAAAACTTGAAAAGATCCCGGCTCAGCATCCCGTTGATGTGATCCCGGAAAAACTCGCCTTTGAAAAGAATGTCTACCCTCTGAAATACAGTTTCAACAACTTCCGTCTGACACTCCTCACTCATGAACCGCAGAACATCGCACTTTTTGATGAACTCAAGGTGCTCCTGACAGGGGTTAACACAATTGTGCCCGTTGTAACTACATCAAACGCAATCAAAGCTCTGATATATAAACAGTATAAAGGAGATCTTTCATCTTTTGAGCGCCTTGTCAAAAAAGGTGTCGAAATGAACATCCTTCTGCCGGGCAGTGAATCAATAATAGGACGAGATTCTGTCAGCAGTATGGGCGAGACCATACAAGGCATCATCACTGAAGATAACAGGAACAGAAATGAGAACAATGCCACATTTTCAGCCATTCTTAATCAGGGCGAAATGATCGAATCAACTTCCGTAACAGCTTCTATGATCAGTCTAATGCCGGGTCTTTCAAGAGATCAGCAGGGGCAGATGATAGAAATAATCAGAGTTTTTTCCAATCTTCTTGATACTTCCAGAGATGACTCCTACTTCGGTCACACGCAGAGAGTTGCAAATTTATCGCAGGAACTTGGACACGAAATGAGTCTTTCTGATGTTGAACTTCATGATCTGCTTGTTGCTTCATACCTTCACGATGTAGGCAAAAAGAACCATTTTACCGCACTTGATATCAAACAGAAGACCGACAACCAGAAACTTATAAAATATGCCGGTATTGCCTCAAAGCTTTTCAGCAATGTAGATCTTTCCAAACTCACACTGAGCTATCTTGCCAATATGTATGAAACCTATAATGGAGCTGGCGTTCCCCAAGGTCTCAGCTTGAATGAAGTTCCAACCGGCTCGTTGATACTTCTCCTTGCAGACACTTATGACCACATGACAAGAGTATCTAAAATCCCGACAGCAACAGCTTACAGACAGATCAAAGACCTTCTTTTCTTCCCCGACAAACTTCTGCTTGCACTTAAAAAGATAGAACAGCTTGATACCATGCCGCAATCAAGCAGTTCACCTGTTCTTGAAGGGCTCATTATCAGCAGAAAAAGATTCGACTGTGATGATATTTCTGACAAACTCAACCGGCTTAATGTAAAAACATACAAAGCTGATCTGTTCGAAAAAGCGGCTCAGATCATCAAAGACAAGAAAGAGGCGCTCAACTTTATTCTCTGTGACCTTGATATGCCTGAAAGCACAATAAGTCCTATTAAATTCCTTGCCGCACTGAAGCACAAGAAGGAATTTTCTGAAATACCTTTCTATTTTTTCTCACAATATTCAATGGACAGAAACATTATTACTGCTGCTAAGGCCCTGAAAATATCAGGTATTTTCCCGAATTATCATCCTCTTGAAATGACGCGCAAGGTCGTTGACGATATAAAAAACATCAAAAGAATATGACAGAGCAGCCGGAAGAGCCGGTCTTTTCCTGATCTTCATTCTCTTTACAAACACCGTAATAACATGTTCCCTTTGCTCCGTCATCGGTTTCACATGAGGTCCAGTTGAGTGAGTGGTCTATCAACTGTGTGAAAGATTCTGAACCGTTATCACATTCAACCTTTGAGCACGAACCAGGTTCCGGCAAGTCGATATCTTCACCAGCACACACACCTTTAATGCATTTCTCATTAATTGTGCAGAAAAGTCCGTCTTCACAAACTCCCCCTTCGTTTTCTGCAACAAGTTCACAAAGACCGTTTGAACTGTTGCACACACCTTTTGAACATGGCGAATCAAAAGATGAGCAATCCTTGGGTCCGGATTGAACACATTTTCCTTCATTGCAGCGCATTCCTTCGAAGCATGGATCATCAATAGTTCCGCAGTAAAATCCATCCGGACTCGCCTGTGCAGCACAGGATTTTGTCTTTTCATCACAAATATTGGGCATACACGGGTCAATAGAAGCAGGGCAGGGTATCGCGTCGTGATTCTTTTCACAGTATCCTTTGCTACACACTTCCGTGCCGTTACAGAAAATAAGATCATCACAGTCTTCATCAATCTCACATTTCTGCATATTCATGTTGAGTGACGGATCACCGAAATAGTTCGTCTCCATTTTTATTGTAAGGAGCACTGAACCACTTGACCAGCTCTGTTTTTTCTGCTGAAGGATCTGTGCAGGCGGTTTGTTATCCGCAATTGCTTCAATAAAAACCGTTCCGTATGCAAACAGATCCTG
>JAGOEX010000032.1 GCA_017997475.1 bacterium | reverse complement strand
TCGTTTATAATTTCAACCCTGCAAAAATATTTATGGGTGATGCAGGATCGATGTTCATCGGATATGTTCTTGCCGTTCTCTCTCTTAAAAACCAGTCAAAGGGACACACCATCGTTTCAATGCTCGTCCCCATAATTGCAATGGGACTCCCCATACTTGACACAACCCTTGCATTTTTAAGGAGATTTTTAAGAAATCAGTCCATTTTTTCAGCCGACAAGCAGCATATTCATCATATACTTCTTTCAAAAGGGCTCAACCAGAGAAAAGTAGTGTTTATGCTTTACGGTATTTCTGTCGTTTTCACAGCACTTGCAATGCTTCTGATTTTTCAGAAGGATGTTGAGGCATTTCTTGTAATTGTGGTTTTCTCCATCGTCGTTTTTGTCATTGTGAGCAAGCTCGGTTATACTGAAATGTTCTACAGCCGGTTCAAGACCCGGAAAGAAGACCGCCTTGAAAATCATCTTGAAAACTACCTTGTTGAAAAGATAACCATTCAAAATTACAACGAAATGTTTGATGTTCTTCCAATCTCAGGATTTGAAATCCTTGACTGTGAAGGCAAAAGGATAGCTCTGGAGGGAACATCCGGCGGCGTCCATTTTTTTGATATAGCGGCAGAAAAGAATAAAATTGTAAGACTTTACTGGGTCTCTTCGGTCCCGACCATAAACAATCGTGAAGCCGCAATGCTTCTTGTTCTTGCAAAATCAATCGTGAAAAATTCATTCTTTTCCATTCAGGAGAACGATATTAAATGAAAGTTCTTAAATTCGGTGGCATTTCGGTCAAAGATGCCCCGGCGATCAGAAAATTAAAAGAGATCCTTCTGCTCGATGATTCAAAAAAACTCGTGGTCGTATCCGCTTTTTTCGGAGTTACAGACCTTCTTTCCGAACTTGTGGGTCAACTCAAAACAAAAAAATACGACACAGCATCAGAAACAGCCGGAAAGGTTGAGCAGATCTGCCTGAACATTGCTAAAGAGCTCCGGTCATGCAAAGTTTCAGAAAGGTTCATCACAGAAAAGTTCTGCGAAATAAAGACACTGATCCCCGCCCTGGCGCTTCTTGGTGAAATAACAGACCGGTCGGTTGACATGTTCATGTCTGTCGGAGAAAAGATCAGCAGCTTTGTCCTTGCGGATTTCCTTAACTCGGAAGGAATAAATTCAGGTTTTATCGATGCATCCGGCGTTATTGTAACTGACAACTGCCACACAAAAGCAGCGGTAGATCTTGATAAAACCAAAGCAGCGGTCTCCGGCAGAATAGCTCCCCTTTTTGAACACAGCAATATAGTTGTAACCGCCGGTTTCATCGGGTCGGACCCAACTGGTGCAACAACAACTCTCGGAAGAGGGGGAAGCGACTATTCAGCATCTGTTCTTGCCGTATGCCTGAAAGCGGAAGTCCTTGAAATATGGAAAGAAGTTGACGGTATAATGACAACAGACCCCAGAATAGTGAAAAATGCCATCCCTGTGGAATCGCTTTCCTATACCGAAGCTTCCGAGCTTGCATTTTTCGGAGCAAAAGTGCTTCATCCCAAAACGATAAGAGCGGCCGTAATGGAAGGGATCCCTGTGGTCGTTAAAAAAACCAGCGACCCTCAGTTTCAAGGAACGACAATAAACAGAACTTCGCCTGTCACAAGAAAAGTCAAAGCCATCGCTTTTCACAAAAACATAACAATAATAAACATCTGCTCTGAAAAAATGCTCGGAACATACGGGTTCTTAAGCAGAGTTTTCGATATTTTCACTAAACACAGAACACCGGTTGACATGATAACAACATCGGAAATAAATATCAGCGTCACGGTGGATTCAAACGGGTCTGTTTCAGACATCATCAGGGAACTTTCAGAGTTCTCGTCGGCAACCGCAACAGAAAATGTCAGTATTATCAGCCTTGTAGGTGAAGGCATTAAGTTTACATCCGGAATTGCCGGAAGATGTTTCGGTTCTTTAAAGGACATAAACATTCTTATGGTAAGCATGGGTGCTTCAGAAGCCAACATCAGCATAATCGTTGATCAATCGGACATGGAGCGGTGTGTAACTCTTCTTCACAGGGAATTTTTTGAAAAAGAGAGGAAAGAATGATCACAAGGCAACAAATTTTAAAGCTGCTTGAAACTTTTGAAACCCCTTTCTATCTTTATGACGGAACAAAAATCAAAGAAAACTGCCGCAGGATCACGAACTCTTTCAGAAAATATTATCCGTCAACAGAGATACACTATGCCGTAAAAGCCAACAGCTGTCCGGGAGTGCTTAATATTATTAAGGAATCAGGACTGAAAGTTGACTGTTCGAGTCCTTTTGAACTTGCTGTCGCCCACAAAACCGGCTTTGAAAAGAACGATATCATGTACACCGGAAATTATGAAAGCACTGAAGACCTTGAGCATGCTCTTGATTTTGCCGGGTTTATCAATCTTGACGACATAACATCCTTTGACCGGCTTAAGCTCATCCGACTGCCTGAGATCATCTCTTTCAGAATAAACCCCGGCATCGGAAGAGGCGGATTTGAAGGGGTTGTAACGGGCGGAGTCGATGCAAAGTTCGGGATACCTTACGAAAAAGCACTTGCCGCATATAAGGCGGCTTATGACAGCGGAATTAAAAGATTCGGAATGCACATGATGACTGGTTCAAACAATCTGGAACCGTTCTACTTCGCTGAAATTACTGACAAACTTATGCATATTGCCGGAACTGTTTTCGGCGATCTCAAAGTTAAACCCGAATACATCGACATAGGCGGCGGATTCGGAATTCCGTACAAGAACGACGAGCCGGAAATAGACATCGATTCCGTTGCCAAGCTTGTGACCGAAAGATTCATTGAAAACTGTAAAAAATACGGGTTCGGAACCCCCGTCCTCCGGCTGGAACCGGGAAGATACATTACAGGGAATGCGGGAATGCTTATAACAAAAATAACAGGAAATAAAGATAGTTATAGAAATTATGTCGGGGTTGATGCCGGCATGAACACTCTTTTAAGACCCGCACTTTATGACGCATTCCACAGAATAGAGCCACTCGTTTCTGACGGTTCCGATACAAAAAAAACAGATGTGTGCGGCAGGATCTGTGAAAATTCAGATATTTTTGCAAGAGGAGTCCGCCTTCCGGAAATGAAAACAGGAGATGTTCTCATATTCAGGGATTGCGGAGCATACGGATATGCAATGAGCTCAAATTATAATGGCAGACCCAAAGCCGGAGAAATTGTTACAACGGGATCAAAGATCGTTTATTCCCGACCGAAGGAAACCCTTGAAAAAATGCTCGATTACCATTTTAAGAATGTTTGAGGGGGCAAAACCCTTGACTTATGTTTAATAACCGTTAGAATCTTTCCGTTATTGAATGAGGAGCTGACATGGTTGAAAAAACAAAGGCGAACAAGCTGAAAGATTACAGGGAAGAGCGCCTTATAAGCAAAACTGAACTTGCGAGAAACGCGGAAATATCACTTGTAACACTGGATCGCATCGAAAAAGGTTTTGAATGCCGTCTCTCAACAAAAAGAAAAATCATTGAGGCCCTCGGGCTTGATCTTGACAACAAGGATGAGATATTTCCTGATGACGGGAATTGATCTGATCAGATCTTCATGTCTTTAATTATAAGCCGCACTATCGTTTTAAATGTTTCAAACACATTTCTTCCGCTAAGAGCATTTGCGTTGAAATCTGAATATTTTCCATCAGGATTGAATATTTTCTGAAGTTCCTCTATTTTCAAAGAGTTAGGAAGATCTGTCTTATTATATTGCACAACCATGGGAACTTTGTCGAATATTAAAGAGTTCATAAGCATGTTCTTTTTAAGGTTTTCTATGCTTTCGATGTTGGCATCGAGGCGCTCAATTTGTCCGTCAACAACAAAAATTATACCGTCGCATCCTTTTAATATGAGGCGTCTGGAAGCATCATAAAAAACCTGCCCGGCGACAGAATAAAGATGAGTTCTGAGGTTCATACCCTTCACCCTGCCTATATCAACCGGAAGAAAATCAAAGAACAGCGTTCTTTCGGTATCTGTCTTGACAGAAACCATTTTCCCTCTGTTTGAGGGGGTTATGTTTTTATAAATATGCTCTATGTTTGTTGTTTTTCCGGAAAGACCGGGTCCGTAATAAACGATTTTAAGTGTTATCTCTTTCATAATCCTGTTTATAAGAACCATGTGCGGCAACCTCTTTCAGGTATCTCAAAATTTTTGACAGAGAATGATACTTATATGCAGATCGAAAAACAAATTTTTACACAACTTTGTAGATTTTCAATTTAAACTTTGTATTATTTACTGTTTTGAACTGTTTATGGAGAGCAGAAAATGGAAATAAATAACATTTCCGCAGTTGACGGAAGATACAGCGGTCAGGTTAAGGAGCTTCGTGATATATTTTCAGAATACGGATTGATAAAACACAGAGTCTTTGTGGAAACAGAGTGGCTTAAATTTATTTTGAACGGACTGGGTTTTCAGAAGCTTACCTCAGAACAGACCGCTTCCATTGACAGCATCTTCTCCGGATTCAACAGAGAAAGCGCCCTGATGATAAAAAAGATAGAAAGTACTACAAATCACGATGTCAAAGCCGTGGAATACTACATAAAAGAACAACTTGAAAACAGAAACATGGGAGCTGTCAAGGAATGGGTTCATTTCTGCTGTACATCTGAAGACATAAACAACTGCTCATACGCATTGATGATAAAAGAGGGAAAAGCCATTGTCTCTGTAATTCTGAAAGAGCTTTTGACCTCAATAGAAGCTCTGGGGCTCAAGTACAGATCCGTTCCGATGATGTCAAGAACACACGGACAGCCCGCATCTCCCACAACAGTCGGCAAAGAATTCATAAATTTTGCCGCAAGAATTCAAAGAGAGCTCAAACTTCTGGAAAAATTGGAAGTTGAGTGTAAATTCAACGGAGCAACGGGAAATTTCAATGCACATCATTTTTCAAAACCGGAAATTGACTGGATAGCGGCTTCAGAAAAATTCATAACGGAAAACCTTATGATGAAACCCCTGCTCTGGACGACACAGATAAACAACTATCATTATATTTCAGAAACATTCCATATACTTATAAGAATTGCGTCAACACTTACAGACCTTGACAGAGATATGTGGAGCTATGTTTCTCTGGGTTATTTTAAACAGAAAACAAAAGAGGGGGAGATCGGCTCTTCAACAATGCCGCATAAAGTAAATCCGATTGATTTTGAAAACAGTGAAGGAAATGCGGGAATTGCCGTTTCGCTCATGGAACATCTTTCAACAAAACTTCTCAACTCAAGAATGCAGAGAGATTTGACCGATTCAACCGTTCTCAGAAACATCGGAACTGTTTTCGGACATATTCTCATAAGCATCAAAAACTGTCTGAAGGGTCTTTCAAAAATTGAAATAAATGAAAAAAAGATAATTGAAGACCTTGATGACAACCTTGAACTCCTTGCAGAACCAGTGCAAACCGTCATGCGCGTTTACGAGGAGGAAAACCCTTATGAAAAACTTAAAATGCTTACCAGAGGCAGAAAAATTGATGTTGAATCGTTGCATAAGTTCATAGATTCACTTGAAAAAGTCCCTTCAAACATTAAAAAAGAAATGAAAGATCTGAAACCTTCGGACTATACCGGAATTGCCGAAAAACTAGTTGATCTTTATTTTAAAAAACGGGAATCTCTGTAAAATATTTGACAGTCAGTTGAATTCTTTAATATTTTTTGATAGACTATGGCACTAAACATTCCGGCAGAATGTTCTGTTTTTTGGAGGATTGAAATGAAAGGTTATATTTTTTTTTCCATTTTGTTTTTTCTGCTGATAAACATATCCTGTACTTCTGATGGGCTGAAGGAAGATTTTTCCGACATACCCGACTGGGATTATTCAAATGTTGTTACCGATGAACCTTCGGGAAATCAGGACGACAACGACTCAGAAGAAACACCTGATAACTCAAACTCAACTGATCCTGCTGATGAAAACATAAGCACGGGAGATCAGGAGGAAACAACTGATGACGGCGGCACTATTCAGGGATGCGGCAATGAAAAGGTCGAATACGAAGAAAGGTGCGACAGCACTGTTCCCCTCACCTGCTCAAGTTTAAATCCCAATATGAGTGGTGTGACCTACTGTATGAACAACTGTCAGGGATATGATATGCAAAGCTGCGGCAGAACCGATAAATCATGGGGGTTGCTCAATTTGAGATTTCTTTCAAACTTCATCCTTGACGAAGCAAAGATCGGAGATTATTCATATTTCAGCAAAGGGGCTCTTCCCTATGCGGCATTCAATGGTGTTTACGGAGACACAGTAACAATATTCCCGACCATCGGAGAAAATGTATCTTTTGCGGTGACCAACAACTATAAAGGGACGCTGGGCGGCAATAAAAGACAGCTGACGATTAAACAGAACGCTGTTGCGGGCGGCATCGGGTATCCCAGACATGAACTGGAATTCTCTCCAGGCACTATTTCAAAGGGTTCCGAATACAGAATAAACGCCGTTACTATCTTTGATCTGGCGGACAACCTTTTGAAACTTGTGAGATACCGTTTGATAGAAAAAAAGGACGGAGTTGAATGCATTATGGGAATAGGTTATTCCGGAACCGTTTACATAAATAACATCGTTCCCGACAACGCCGATCTTTTCGACGGCGGAATCATCGAAGTTGTTGCGAATAATGTCGATTTTTTCCATCCTTCAGAATTCCCTGGGCTTGATGAAGAAAACCCGGAAGTTCCGGCAGAGATACTTAAATATCCTGTGTGCGACAAATAATATTATATGTATTTTGACCGTATTAATGAAACCATCTGCGCCCTTGCAACATCTTCAGGAAGTTCAATAGGAATAATCCGTATCAGCGGAAAAAACTCTTTTAAAATAGCATCATCCCTTTGCGGGATAAAGTCTTTTGAACATATGCGGGCCAAGATAGTAAAGATAATCCTTCAGGGAAAAACTCTTGAAAAATGTCTTCTGCTCCCTTTTAAAGCACCGAAAAGCTTTACCGGCGAAGATGTCGTTGAGTTTCACATTCACGGTTCAAACAAAAACGGAGAGGAGATAATGTCTCTTCTGCTGGAAAAAGGAGCTGTTCCGGCATTAAGGGGTGAATTTTCTTTCAGGGCAGTCATGAACTCAAAAATGGAGCTGTCTCAGGCGTTTGCGCTTAACACCCTTATAACTTCATCAAACCCTGTTTCTGTTGAGCTTTCAAGAAAGGCCGCCTTCGAAGACAGAGCCCTGAAAAAACTTTTTCTTCTCTTAAATGAATGGGAACATTTTTTTGTACTTACCACAGCGATCATTGATTTTCCCGATCAGGTTGAAAACGAACTTCCCGCACATAAACTTTCAGAACTTGCTGAAAAAACGGAAAAATATCTTTCTGAAACACTTGACAACTCCGCTCTTCTTGAAAAGACCGAAACTTTTTCTGTCTTAATTGCGGGCAAACCCAATGTGGGCAAGTCCTCCCTTTTCAACATCCTGATAAACAAGGATCGCGCAATCGTTTCTCATGATGCAGGAACCACCAGGGATTATATTACAGATTCTTTAAATATAAACGGGATCGGCGTACAGGTGATCGACTCTGCCGGATTAAGGGAAGGTTTGTCTGAAACCGAACAGCAGGGGATCGACAAAAGCAGGCGGCTTATAAAACATGCAGATCTTCTTCTTCTTATGTTCGACGGCTCCCTTCCTATCGAAGAAAAAGACTTGGAACTTTTAACTGAAACCTCGATATATCCAAGGATTCTGATCATTAACAAAATTGACGGACACCAACCGGAAGTGTTCCCGGAAGAATTTAAAAACGCTCTGAAAATAAGCTGTCTTGAGGAAAAAGGGATCAACGCGGTCATTGAAGCAATTCAAGAACAAATAAAAAAGACCATGCCTGACAAAAATAAAGACCTGTTTTTTTCAAGCTGGCAGAAAGATCTGACGGTTGACACACTTGAACAGATCTCAGAACTAGAAACATATATTATAAGTGGCGAAATAGAAATTATTAACGTTCTCATAAAAAAAATCTTTGAGAACTTAAAAGACCTCACCGGAACGATCTCGTCCCACTCAGTTTACGACAGGATCTTTTCAGGATTCTGTCTTGGCAAGTAGCTTTTCCATTCATTTAAACCGGACTCGTTTAAACGAAAGCATTTTACTTTTAACGCAAAATGTGGTATCAGCCATACCTGAACCCCGGCTTTGCTCTGTTTTTTTGTTGTGGGTGATTTTAGAAACTCCCTTTTCAGGGTGGCGGAATGGATTATTTTGATGTGGCAGTCATAGGTGGCGGACATGCCGGAATCGAGGCATCGTATGCATCTTCAAAAACCGGTGCATCAACTCTTCTAATTACAACTTCAATTGAAAAGATCGGTGAGATGTCCTGCAATCCTTCAATCGGCGGACAGGCAAAAGGCCAGATAGTACGCGAAATTGACATTTTCGGCGGCTTAATGGGTCGTGCGGCCGATTATTCCGCGATACAATACAGAATTCTAAACCGCAGAAAAGGAACCGCGGTACAGGCATTAAGGGCCCAGTGTGATAAAAATCTGTATAAGGAATTTGTCAGGAATTTTCTTTTCCAAACACCGAACCTTAAAATTTTTCAAGGAGAGGCTTTTTCTCTTGAGCATGGAGAAAATTCACTTTTTAAAATCACAACTTCAGGCGGCAGTTTTTTTCAATCAAAAGCCGTAATTGTCACCGCGGGAACATTTTTAAACGGAACTGTTCACATCGGGCTTAACAATTTTTCAAGCGGCCGGCTCGGTGAACCCGCATCGTCAGGTCTTTCGGAATATATATCCGGATTCGGGCACAAAAAGGTCCGGCTGAAAACCGGAACTCCTGTCAGAATTCTTGGAAATTCGATTGATTTTTCAAAAATGGAGACACAGGAAGGAGAGACAGACATAATTCCTTTTTCGATATTTTCCGGTTCTGTTTCCAAAAGACAAATACCCTGCTATTTAACAAGAACGACTGATCTCACAAAAAAGATCATACTTGAAAATCTTCATTTTTCCCCAATGTACGGAACTTCAAAGTCTATTGAAGGAATAGGTCCCAGATACTGCCCTTCGATCGAAGATAAGTTTGTTAAATTCCCTTTGAAGGAAAGTCATCAGATATTTGTCGAGCCGGAAGGTTGGGACTGTTTTGAATATTACCCCAACGGGATAAGCACTTCTCTCCCTTTCAATGTCCAGAAAGAATTTTTAAAGACCATCCCCGGACTTGAAAATGCTGTCATAACACGACCCGCATATGCGATAGAATACGATTCTTTTGACCCCACCGATATTGATCTTACGCTTATGAGCCGTTTTGTTCCTGGACTTTTTCTTGCCGGACAGGTGAACGGGACCAGTGGCTATGAAGAAGCTGCCGGACAGGGACTTGTTGCAGGAGTAAACGCTGCATATTTTTCTAAAAAGAACGGAAAGATCTTTGTCCCGGGGAGATCAAAATCCTATATTGGTGTGATGATAAGTGACATAACATCCAAGGGGGTAGACGAGCCCTACAGAATGTTTACATCAAGAGCTGAATACAGATTGTCAATACGCGACAATAATGTTGCGGAAAGACTTCTTGAACTTTCTTTTTCAAATGGACTCATTTCGGAAAAAGTCTTTCTTGAAGAAAAGAGGAAGTGCTCCCTTGTATCAGAACTTGTAACCATGCTTAATGAGAAAATCATATATCCTGACAAAGAAACCAACGCCCGGATGGAAAAACTTTCGGAAACACCCCTGAACAAGCCGGTATCCCTTTCAACTGTTTTGAAAAGACCGTCTGTGGGCAGAAAAGAGCTTTTTCTTATATCGGGATATGTTTCCGATGCCGGAAATGAAATATGGTCCAGAGCGGAAACAGAAATAAAATACAGCTCCTTTGTTGAAAGGGAAAAGGCCGAGATCCAAAAGTTTGAAGAGCTCTCCTCCATATCCATTCCCGACGGATTTGATTTTAATTCCATAAGCGGCTTTACAAACGAAATAAAACAAAAACTTTCCGCCAGAAGACCCAAAGATCTTGCACAGGCATCAATGATCCCCGGAATAACTCCGGCAGCTATTTCAATTTTAATAATGCATTTAAAAAGAGACAAAGCATGACAGAAAAATTTCCGGAAAGCTGTGTTTCATGTGAAACATTTCACAGAAAGATCAACCTGCTGCTTAATCCTTACGATGTTTCCATTGATATCGAATCTGCAGAAAAACTCGTTTCTTTCTGGAATTTTTTCTCCCACTGGAACAAGGCACACAATCTTTCATCCGTAACAGATCTCGAGGAGGCGACTTTCATCCATTTTGCAGACTCACTCTTTCCTGCCTCGGAAAAAGAAATTTTTTTAAAAGAAAAGCGGGTTCTTGATTTCGGCACAGGTGGCGGGTTTCCGGGAATTCCGCTTTCATTGCTTTTTAAGGATTGTCAGTTTTTTCTTCTTGATAAATGCAGGAAGAAAACATCTTTCATTTCTTTTGCTGCCGCCAGTCTCGGCATTAAAAATGTTTTCCCCGTCAATGCTCTTCTTGAAAAACACAAAGGCACAAAATACGATATAATCACTTCCCGCGCTGTAAAGATCGACAAAAAAATGTTTGATCTATGCCGCAGCATTTTAAATGAAGACGGCTGGCTAATTATTTATTATTCGCTCAATCAGAAACCGGTTGAAAGCGAGTTTTTAAGCCATGTCAGAGAATATGACCTCGGAAACAGAAAAAGGTTCGTGGCATATTATCATTTTTGACAACATTATCTTTTTTTATATAATGTAAAAGCTTTTTATGGAGGCCGTCATGAAAAATATTTTTATTGTTTTTTTTACTCTTTTTTTCTTTTTTTACGGGTTTGCTGATCAGAACAGCAAAGATGTTCTTACGCTTAAGTATCAGGCGATCGCCGTCGGCCAGATATCTCTTGCCTACCGCCTTGTGGCTTTAAGCACCAGTCTGGCTATTGCCAAGGCGGTTGATCCTGAATACATCACAGGGCTTCTTGATAATGTGGATTCCACTATCGCCAACTGCAAGAAAATAGTTTCGGTCAACAACGACTCTCCGGATGCTTTCAACCTTGAAATATTTAAAAGCATCGATTATCTTCTCGCCTGTTCAAAAAATGTTAAAAAATATTCCTCTCTTCAAAGTTATGAAAATCTTTCAAGCGTCAGAGAGTGCATTGATGAATCAGCCAAAATTGTTGAAAACCTCAGCGAGAGATATAACAAGCTGTCTTCTGAAAAAACAAAAAAAACCGAATCACCAGAAACCGTAAAAAAGTGATTTTTATTTAAATAATTAAGATAAGGAGTGTTTATGAAAAAAGTTATGATTCTTATGGGAAGTGATTCTGACTGGTCGATCATGAAAAAAGCTGCAGAAATCTTAAAAGAGTTTGGCGTTGAGTTTGAGGTGCATGTAAGTTCAGCTCACAGAACTCACTCAAAAACCATCGGTCTTGTAGAAAAATTTGATGGAGCATGCTTTATTATTGGTGCCGGAGCGGCGGCTCATCTTGCCGGAGTTGTTGCTGCTCATACTGTAAAACCGGTTATAGGCGTTCCCATTAACGCAACCTCCATTCAGGGTGTGGATGCACTTTATTCAACAGTTCAAATGCCTTCAGGAATTCCCGTTGCATGCATGGCTGTTGACGGTGCTAAAAATGCAGGTCTTTTTGCTTTGCAGATCATTTCGGTAAGCGATGCTGATATCAGGGAAAAACTCATTAATTCCAGAAAAGCAATGGTTGATGAAGTAAACAGAAAAGATGAAAAACTCCAAACACTTGTAAAGGAGATCTGATATGGAGATTCTGTCAATAGAAGAAGCTGCTTGGAAAATAAGAAACGGACTTGTTGTAGCGTATCCGACCGAAACTGTTTACGGGCTCGGGTCTATTATTTTTGAAAAAGAACCGGTTATGAGAATCAAACAGATTAAAAAAATCCCTGAAAACAAACCTCTTTCAGTCCTGGTCTCAAACAATAAACCCGACATGATATTTGAACTTATTGATTCATTTCTACCTGTTGCACAGCGGTTGGCAAAGTTTTTCTGGCCGGGTCCTCTGACCATTTTACACGAATGCAGAGCCGACCTTCCCTCTTTTATTACCGGCAACACGGGTTTTGTGGGAATAAGATGCTCGCCCTTTGCTTTTGTAAATTCCTTTATAGATCTTGTCGGACATCCCGTTGTAAGCACCAGCGCCAACCCTACGGGAGAAAAACCGGCTCAGAACTACATGGATGTGTTTTCTTATTTTAACAACCTCATAGATGGCGTTCTGATCTGTGATGACTCAATATCGTTTGAACAGAAAAACATCGTTTTCAATGTTCCTTCCACTATAGTAAAAGTAGATCAGCATAATTTTGAGATCATAAGAGAGGGTGCTATAAAAAGAGATGACATCATTAGAAAAATTCTCTGAAAACCTTGAAAACGACTCCGTTACTGTAGACAGAATATACAGCAGGGATATCAAGATCTGCCAACACAGAAACGGTTACAGATTCAATTCTGATTCAGTTATTCTTTCATGGTTCATATACCGCATACTTGGTGGAAAAAAGATCAACCGTTCTCTTGAGATCGGCTCCGGAACAGGTGTTGTCCCGATAATACTCAAAAAAAGAGGATTTGCGTCAGCGATCGAATGCATAGAGATCCAGCCGGGGCTTTTCAATCTTTTACAAAAAAATATTTCCGATAACAAATTAGAAGATTCTCTTTTCCCTAAAAACAGAGATATCAGGGAAATTACAAAAGAAAAGGATGTTAAATATGATCTCGTGTTCACCAACCCCCCTTATTTTGGTGTGGATAATGGAAAAATAAATCCGGATAATGAGAAGGCAACATCAAAACACGAGTTTTCAGGATCTCTGTCAGATTTTATGTCTGTTTCAAAAAAAATATTAAATCCGGGAGGTCATTTTATCTTCATTTATCCCCTTTCAAAGATCTTTTTTGCCATGGGGAGCGCTATGAAAAATGATTTTGCTCTGAACCATATTTTTCTTTTCAGAGAAAACCCCGATTTATCTCCTGTCTCCTTCTGTGCCCACCTTGTTTTTAAAGGGCAGTCGCCTGTCTCTGTAACTGACATGATAACTATGCGTGATGACAAAGGAAATTATTCAAAAACAGGGTTGGAGATAATGCATGAAGATCAAGAAGGGTAAAAAAAATATTTTTTTCTTGAAAACTTATCAATGATTAGGACAATATGGTCAATAGACTTTAAAAGTTCTGGTTATATTTCTTAGCGGGTTTTGCCGGATGTGGAAAAAAATAGTTACTGAACTCAAAAACACAAACAGTGAAGGGATCATCAACACCTTTATAAGTCCTCTTTTTGTCATAAAAGAGAGTCGGGAAGAAATAATTATCGGCTGCCCAAGCGAACAGATACTTAATGTGCTTGAAAAGAATGGCTGGGTTGATCAGATAAGAGCCCTCGTGACACATCTTTTCAACGAAACAGTCATAAACTTTGTTATAAGGTCTACTGACATTGATAGCGACATTCAGCCGTCTCTTCCTTTCATAAAGGAACAAGCTCCTGTTGACAGAGAAGTCAGAAAAGATGTTTTCCTTTCCGTTGATTTTACTTTTGATAACTTTGTTTCAGGGCCTTCAAACCAGACTGCTTTTGCGGCGGCACAGGGAATTGCAAAAAATCCAGGGGTTCATTATAATCCTTTTTTTATATATGGTGATTCCGGTCTGGGTAAAACACACATCATTCAGGCCATAGGAAATTATATATTAAAAAACAAAAATAAATCAGTATATTACACAACTTTCAATCAGCTTATGATCGATTATGTCGCAGCTCTCTCTTCAAATACTGTTGCAAAATTCAGGTCCAACATTCTTGAACACGATGTGCTCCTTATTGATGATATACAGTTCCTGTCAAAAAAAATGGGAACACAAATCGAATTTTTCAATATATTCAATTCCTTTTATGATGCCGGAAAACAGATAGTTCTTACCTCTGACAGATATATTTCCGAAATAAAAGATATTGACGACCGTTTAAGAAGCCGTTTTGTAATGGGTGTCATTCTTGAAATAAAGCCACCTGAATATGAGACACGGCTGGCTATAGTTAAAAAGAAATCTGAACTCTATAAAATAAATATTGATGAAGAAACAGCCCGTCTTATAGCTTCAAATCTTAAAAATAATGTCAGAGAAATAGAAGGAGCACTCAGAACTCTTCAGATATCATCAGAATTAATGGGAATAAATAGAATATACAGGTCATTTGCAGAAGATATTTTAAAGGACATGTTAAAAAAGAAAGGTGATCTGGGGATTGACGAAATAATAAAACTTACTTCAACATGCCTTCATACAAAACCTTCAGATATAATATCTTCAAAAAGAAGCAAACTTATATCTCTGAGCCGTCAGATAAGCATGTATCTCATAAAAAAATACACTTCAAAAACCTTAAAGGAAATAGGCGACAGTTTTGGAGGAAGAAATCATGCAACGGTCCTTTCGTCCATTTCAAAAATAGAGCAGGTGATACTTGAAGATATGAATATCAAGAAAATAATCGATAAGTTAGAAAGAGAAATTGAGGAGTCAAAAGGGAGTTTTTAACAAATGTTGAAAAAAGGAATGTTATAAAAATGTCAGCTTTATTAAAAACATTTATCCAACATAAAATTAAACATTTTCAGACATATCTATATACCTGTTTTTATTGTTCATTTTTAAACTTAAAACATTACTGCTCAACTATTAATAATGTATTTATTTAAAAGGAGAAATTAATGATTAAATTATCTTTCAAAAAAGAAGAGCTGCTTAAAGCACTTGACTATTGTAGTTCGTCCATTGAAAAAAAGAACACAATGCCGATACTTTCCCATATTCTTTTCAAGTTCAAAGGAAAAGAATGTACTTTAAATGCAACAAACCTTGAAACGACAGTTGTAGTGAAAGTTCCTATCTCTGAAAATGTTGATGACGGGAAAATAACTGTGCCTGCAAAATACATTCACGACATCTGCAAGGTGGCAAGAGGAGATAATATCCTTTTTAAATACGATACAGCAAACAACATACTTGATATTACTATAGAAAAAACAAAATATACTGTTCCGTGTTCAGATTCAGGTGATTTTCCTGCAATTCCTGAAACTGACAAGAAATTCAATGATATAGAAATAAACAAGCTCATCTCATATTATAAAAAACTTCAGTTTTCAATGACTGAGCACAATGTAAATAAAGCTTACTCCGGTGTTCTTATAACAAAAGTTAGTGATCCAAATGGAAATTTCATTGAAATGGTGACAACTGATATACACCGTCTTTCAGTTCTCAGTATAAAGAATTTTTCAGCTGAAATAGATGGACTTGAAAGCGGTCTTGTTATCCCTGGAAAGAACTTTTTTGAAATCTCAAAGATATTTGCCGATTGTGAAACAGCTAAAATATCAGTCGATGATGATAAAATATTTATAAGCAGTGAAAATGTTCTTTTTATTTCCAGATTATTGAAAAATGAATTTCCGAATTACAGAGCTGTCATAGGAAATTATTCAGTTATTGACTCAAAGGAAGCGGCACTTATAAACAGAAAGGAACTTGTTGAAGGGGTTAAAAGAGTAATAGCTTTGAGTTCTGAGGAAAAGATATGGGCAACAAAATTCAATTTTAAGGGATCAGTTCTTAATATGACAGCAAATTCAAGTTTCGGTGGAAATTCTGTTGACGAGATACTTGTTGATAAACCGTTCACATCTGATAAAAGTGTCGGAATAAACGCAAGATATCTTCTGGATGTCCTTTCAATTCTGGATAAACAGGAAGTAAACATGATAGTTGAAGACGGTCTAAAGGCACTCACCATCAAGGAAAACACAGATAATTATCAGTATATTCACCTTGTTATGCCGTTAAGAATATAGTATCAGGTTCATGAAAATTTCACAGATCTCCCTTATAAATTTCAGAAATTTAGAAAAACTGGATCTGACATTTTCTGACAAAATGATTATAAACGGAAAAAGCGGAGCTGGAAAAACTTCAATTATTGAAGCCAGTTATATTCTTTTAAGTGGAAAATCATTTAAAACTCATGAAATGAAAGAATGTATAAAAAAAGGGGAAGATAACTTTTTCATAAAATGTCATGCGGAAGACTTTAATTCTTTTTTCAGAGATATATCAGTAGGTTACAATTATGATGGCTCAAGAAAAATCCTTGTTGACAGGATTAGCTCTTCAAGAAAAGAGCTGATGAACATTGTTTTTCCTGTTATGCATGCCCCTGAAAACATGGAGCTTATAAACGGAGGACCCAAGGGAAGGCGTGATTTTATTGACAGGATCTGTTTCATGGATGACAGCAGTTATTTTGATCAGCTGGTTGAATATTACAGGTTTATAAAGCAGAAAAACGCCGCTCTTAAAAAAGGTTCAGTCAAAGCGGTTGAATATTTAAATCATGCTGCTGTGGAACTGATAGAAAAAATAAGGGACAAAAGAAAAAACGGTTGTAACAGAATAAACGGAAAAATAATGTCATTGTCAGAAAAATTTTTTCCGGGATGCAGTATTGCATTAAACCCGTACATTGAGGAAAACACAGCAGAAAAACTTTCTTTAAAGCTCGAAAAAGAGATGGATAAGGGCTTTTCCCTTTACGGCCCGCATCTTGACCCGCTGAATATTAATATTGACACCGGAAGCTTAAAAAACAACCTCTCAATGGGCGAAACATATCTTCTGTCATTCATTTTAAAACTTTCTGAAATTGCCATATATGAAGAAAAAAACATTTATCCTGTTTTTTTCATAGACGACATTTTTGTCTTTCTTGATGAGGAAAAAAAGAAAAAACTTTTTAAAATGATCACAGAAATGAAAAATCAGGTGATAATGACCAGTTCTGTTGAAAAAAATTCCGGGCACGATGAAATAGTCCACATAAATCTTGAGAATTGCAGATAAATTAATAAAATTAATGTGATATCGTTCCTTCCCACGGTTCATAATAACATTTAAGCAGGTGTAAAAATGGGATTTATTAAAAGCATTTTAACAAGGTTTTTTGTAATGCTCGGTGTTTTGACATTCATAATCATTGTCTGTGCCGTCATCATAGTTAAGTCTCTTGCAGACATGAAAAAGGAAGTGGCGGACAACAGTATTCTTTTTCTGAACACATCTTCGATCATGGGAGATGTTTCCACTGAAAGCAGTTTTTTCTATTTTGATTCATTTTTCGGTAACAAGGTTTCACTTGTTGACACACTGATCGTTATCAGAAAAGCGGCTGCCGACCCGAAAATTACAGGAATTTTCGCCGATCTTTCTGAGATCCCGTTGAGTTATGCGCAGGTTGAAGAGCTTCGTAATGAACTTGCACTTTTTAAAAAATCAGGAAAGCCGGTATATGTCTGGAGCGATACTTTCGGAGAAATATCAAACGGGACAAAAAACTATTATCTGGCCTCGGTCTTTGACAAAATATATCTTCAGCCCTCGGGGATGCTGGGGCTTAACGGGCTCAGTTCAGAGAGCATGTTTTTCAAGAATATGCTTGAGAAGCTGAAAATAGAGCCGATCGGGTCACACAGAAAGGAATATAAGACATACTGGAATATGTTTTCTGAAGATAAATATACGAAAGAACATAAGGAATCAGCAGAATCTCTTATAAATTCAATATTTTCTAAGATCACGGCTGATATTTCCGCTTCAAGAGACCTTCCTGTTGAAAAGATAACCGGGATATCGGATTCCTTTACACTTACATCAGCAGATGCACTCAAAGCCGGTCTTGTTGACGGAATAAAATACAAAGACGAGGCGGTTGAAGAGTTCAAAAATTTCATCAAATATGAAAAAACGATATCAGTAAGCAGCTATTACAAGATAAGTCATTCAGAGTTTGAAATATCTGCAAAATCAAAGATCGCGGTCATTGAACTTCCCGGTTCCATTCACAGAGGGATAAGCGACATGGGCCCTTCCGGCAATCTTCAGTCAACCGGATCGATAACGGCGGTTTCGCTTTTAAAGAAGGCCTGGAAAGATGACAATGTCAAAGGTGTGTTGATAAGGGTGAACTCTCCCGGTGGTTCTGTCATCGCGTCTGAATCGATATGGAACCAGATCGGGATCATGGTTAAGGAAAACAAAAAGCCGGTCGTTGTTTCAATGGGGACTGTTGCCGCTTCAGGCGGATACTATGTTTCGATGCCTGCAGAGAAGATTTTTGCAGATCACAACACAATTACCGGCTCCATAGGTGTGGTTCTTGGAAAGATGTACACAAGGGAGTTCTTCAACTGGATGGGAATAACATTTGATACCGTTAAGACCGGAAAGAATACCGATCTTTTCTCTCCCCTTACACGACTTGAAAAAGATCAGTCCGATTATCTGGAAAAATCGCTTGACGACATTTACAACTCTTTTGTGACCCGTGCCGCTGAAAATAGAAAAATGGAAGCTGCCGAACTCGAAAAACACGCAAAAGGAAGGGTCTGGACCGGAGCTTTGGCAAAAGAGAAAGGGCTTGTTGATGAGATCGGCGGATTCATGGATGCTCTGGAATATATAAAGACAAAATCATCATGTGAAGCTGACATAATGATATCAAAATATCCTGAGCCGGATAAGTTCTGGGAAATGCTAACCGGCTCGGAAGATGATTCTCCAGGCATAATAAGATATTTTGAAAATGTTTTTTCATTTTTCACCACTTTTTTTAAAAACATTAATTACATTCAGCGTGAGATCAAAGTTCAGCAGCAGGAATCTTTTCAGCTCAAAGGTGATGTCGAGATCAGATAAATGAAGATCTATTCTGTCGGTGGATCAGTAAGGGATGAAATTCTCAAGGAAAAGTCATCTGACAGAGATTTTGTTGTTGTCGGGGCGACTGTAGAAGAGTTCTTAAAAAAATTCCCAAATGCAAAAAAAATCGGATCATCATTTCCTGTTTTTCTTGTTGACGGTGCGGAGTATGCTTTTGCAAGGATCGAG
>JAGOEX010000240.1:1279-4025 GCA_017997475.1 bacterium | reverse complement strand
GATGAATCAATGCTTGATGAAGATGTCAACTATCCTGATAGTGTCGAACCCGATCTGGAAGAGCAGGATATTGAAGAGCAGGATGGTGCAGTAGAGCCGGATGAGATCGAAACAGATGATGATCCTGAAGATTATGATGAAGACACATTCGATCGTTTTGCGAATGTCATCTGTGTTGCTGTGACCGGGAACGACAATACCGGAGATGGTACTGTGGCTGCTCCTTTTGCAACAATCGGCAAAGCTATTGCAGTTGCAGTTGATGGAAAGGAGATTTATGTTTCTGCAGGGGAATATAATGAAGCGCTTACAATAAATAAAGACAATATAAAGATCATAGGCGGCTTCAACGAAGATTTTGCAGACGGCGGTCTTTACAGTTCTGATATGATTGGTGCGGGTGAAGAAAATATAACAAAAATTATTTCAACAGAGGAATCAGTTGTCACTTTTGATGGCACTCTCGACAATTTTCTGTTTGAAGGCTTTGTTGTTGAAAGCACTCGTGATACAGGGCATGCTTCTTCGGCTATTACAGTCAAATCAGGCAGTCCTGAGATAGCGCAAAACACTTTGATCGGTGGAAACCCCGAAGGTTCTTTAATGGGGGCTTTGAGCGGTTCTCTTTCTGCAGGTCTTGTGATTGGCGGTGGCAGCCCGGTAATTCATAACAACAGAATAATTGCAGGTGAAGCGGTTGATAATTTCACAACGATTGGAACACCTACTGCGGCTTCAATAGGTATTGTCATAGGAGAAATAAGTTCAATAGGTGCAGAATCATCTGTTAATACTGAAATTTATAACAATATTATAATTGCAGGTCACAGTAAGGATGAGGGCACTGACGGTGGAAATGTCGGGATCGGAGTATATAGAAATAACGGTGATGTGAAAATTCACGGAAATATCATCAGTGCGGGGGAGAACAAATATAAGGCAAGAAGTTACGGAGTTCTTCTGAGTAAGAATACCGGCATTGTTCTTTATAACAACATAATTCATGGCGGCAAGTCAACCGATCTGACCGCAGGCATATATTTTTATGATTCCACAACAGCAAAAGTGTTTAACAACACGCTCGATTGCGGTGAAAGCACAATGACTACGACTGCCGTGAAGTTTTCCGGAAAATACAGTTCACCTGAATTGAGGAACAATCTCCTTTTCTGTGTTAATGACGACAACCCTGTTTATGAATTCAACACTAACCAGATAACCCCGTTCGCTCCGGTTTTTGAAAACAATGTCATCGTGGGCGGAAGTACCGGTGTTACAATAATGGGGACACAAAATTCAAGTGATTCATTGTATAAGTCAGCTACAAACATATATCTTCCTTCAAAAACTGTTGCTGACATCGGTTTCGTAAATTATGTTGACGGTTCTCTTTATTATGCAAATGATCTTCATTTGACAGCGGACAGCAAGGATATTGACGGAAATGACATCACAACTGCCGGCTCAGATCTTTCTGAAATATTTATCAAAGATAAAGATGGGAAAACAAGAACTGTTCCGTGGTCTGCCGGTGCCTACGAACTGGATTAATTTATCCTTATGCCCCGTATAGACACTCTTTCAGGAAATTTCAAGATCTGTCAGCCCGATGTCGGGCAGAGATATTCAACTGATGATATGCTTACTGCGTGGATGACGATTATTTGCAGTGAAGAGGATCCGCCGAGCCGTTTTCTTGATCTTGGGAGTGGACTTTGCTCTGTTCCTATGATAGTTCTGTGGAAGTTTTCTCAAATATCGGGAGTAGGGATAGAGCTTCGTGAAAATAGAAGAGAACTCGGATTGAAATCACTTGAAATGAATGGATTGTCAAATCGTTTTAAGCTGTTGCATGGAGATCTTCGAGAACTTGAACTTGATGAGAAATTTTCTCTCATCACTTCAACTCCTCCTTATTACACAGATGCTGAAGGTCCAATAAGTCCGCACGATGACAAGTCCGCGGCAAGATTTGAACTGAATGGAAACATCGAAGATTATTTTGAAACGGCAGACAGACATCTGTTGGAAAACGGAATGTTTATAACAGTTTACCCTTATCAGTACAGGGATAGAGTTTATACAGCCGCTTCAAAATTCAAAATGTTCATAAATAAGCGGGTTGACATGGTCCCAAGATCAGGAAAGCAACCTCTTATCTCAATGTATTCAATAAGTTATAATGATAATGCTGAAACTGTTTCAACCATTACAGTCAGAGATAAAGCAGGAAAATATACTGATGAATATGATCAGGCAAGAATTATCTGCGGATTTCAGTCGGTTGACAAAGAAAAAATCGTTGATAAAATAAAATCGTTCGTATCTATTTAGAAATGCTGATAATTCAAAGAGGTATCATGAGAAGATCATTTTTATTTTTATTAGTTCTCGCCGGTTTGCTTCTTTTTTCTAGCTGTGGAGATGATACAAAATCAAAATGCCTGCCGAAAGGCGCAACCCGTTGTGTCGGCAATATTCTTCAAATTTGTGCCGATGGTTCGTGGTTGAACTTGGAAGATTGCAATGAGAATGGAAATATTTGTGCAGAAAACAATGATGATGAAACTGATTCCGCTGCCTGTGTTAAACCGGATATTGGCAATACCGGTAATTCAGGTGATTCTGGAAACACTGGCAACACAGGAAACACAGGAAACACAGGAAATAGTGGTGACACAGGTGATACTGGAAACTCAGGGAACTCAGGAAATTCAGGTGATACAGGAAATACTGGAGACACTGG
>JAGOEX010000240.1:0-1179 GCA_017997475.1 bacterium | reverse complement strand
ACTGGAGACACTGGAGACACTGGAGATACAGGCAACACCGCAGAAGATACATATCCTGAAGAAACAGAAACATCTAAGAAAGCCGGAGATATTGCCCGTAACATTACTTTTTTTGATGAGCTCGACACAGAGCACCGTTTAGAGGAGTGGTATGCCAAAAAAAATCCGGAATCAAAACTTATATGGCTGATATTTGCGGCATATGATTGTATGTACAGTTCAAAATTAAGGAACGACCTGTATTTGATTGCTGACAAAGATATGATCGATGACGGATTAAATGTTATTCTGATAATGAACGGTCTGCTGTCAGGGCCTGCACCTGATCAGGAGCCGGCAAAACTGTTTAAAATGAAAGACGCAATGGCGGCATTCAACCTTGAAAACTCATATTACACATACGGTTATCTTAAGTATGACCAGCAGAACAATTTTTCCAGATATGTAAATCAAGGATATCCGGTGAGTGTTTTCATTGATGCAAAAGATATGAAAATAGTAAAACATATTGAAGGCTGGACCAGTGAAGAAGATTCTATAAATGAAATCAAGTCTTTTGTTTCAGATTCCTTGTCAGGAAAATAAAATTTTCAAAGAAAAAAGGTCTTTTAATCAGCATTTTCAAAAGGTTCGCCGTCATAAGTTCTTTCCGGCTCCGACACACCGAAAATAAAAAGCTCATCAGTCGAAACATTCAGTGCTTTCGCGATCTTATCTATGATGTCAAGAGTAGGGGAAGATTTGCCCGTCTCGATCTGTGAAATATAGCTTCTGTCAATGCCCGAAGCAAGGGACACATCATCCTGACTCATCTTTCTGTGCTGTCTAAGCACCTTTAAACGCTGACCGAAATTCTCTCGAATACTCATGGCGGAAATAATATGGAAAACAGATAGAAAAGCTGTAGGATATAGACAACAAAAGCGGTTTTTAAGAAACCTTTACAAAAATCTAAAATCAGGCAGAATCGGTCATGTCGTTTTTTCATGGAGTTTAGATATGGCGAACACAAAGATTATTGCTACTCTGGGTCCTGCTTCAAAGAATGAGGGGCTGATACATGACCTTGTTATTGCGGGTGTTGATGTTTTCAGGGTGAATATGTCCCACGGAAGTTATGATCTGGTAAAAGAGATCATTGGAAATGTGAGGGGTGTTTCTTGTGATATGAAGGTAAAT
>JAGOEX010000239.1 GCA_017997475.1 bacterium | reverse complement strand
GAGGAGAACTTTGCCGTTATCCATTTTAAGCCGTTTTATGGTTGCTTCGTTATCAATGAGAGCGGCAACGATCTCGCCGTTCTCTGCAACGGGCTGTCTGCGGATGATTACAAGATCACCCTGATTAATTCCGGCGTTTATCATGCTGTCGCCCTTGACTTTGAGGGCAAAGAACTTCCCTTTGCCGATGCTGCTTTCGTCAACGAGTATTTCACTTTCAAAATTTTCATCGGCGAGTATCGGCTGTCCTGCGGCTATTGTTCCAAGCACAGGTATTTTGATAAGTCGAACCTTCTCTTCTGTAAGGTTGTCATCTTTGCGCTGATCAAGTATTTCAATTGATCTTGCCGCTTTTTTCTGCCGTTTTATGAAACCTTTCTTCTCAAGACGGTCAAGTTGCTCAAAGACACTTGTTGCAGTAATTCCAAGCTCTTTGCCTATTTCTCTTGATGTCGGAGGGAAACCGTTCTTTTCAATGTGACTTCTAATTGCTTCAAGAACCCTACGCTGTGAAACAGTAAGGTCTTCGTTTGAAAAATTTTTCATAATATCACCTCAAAAATAATAAGAACTTGCTGATCATATACCTGAAAAATGTAAGGGTCAAGAAAAAAGTTTGAAATTTTATAAGTAAGTGGTATAAAGCAAGCCGTTTTAGTCGGGATGTAGCTCAGCCTGGTAGAGTACTACGTTCGGGACGTAGGAGTCGCTGGTTCGAACCCAGTCATCCCGACCATTTTGGTTCCTGATGTGAAAAAAACGCTTCTAATCTTATTCCTGTTAATAATTTCACTTTCAATATCAGTGGTTTACATATTTAAAGATTATGGTATCACCCATGGATGTGTCATTATTACTTCAGGATTTAACAACCCGTCCCGGCTGGATTCAATGATAGCCCGTCTTGATAACAGAACTGCTCAAAGGTGTTCGGATCCTTTTGTAATTGATATATCAGAAATTAGAGAAGACAGGCCGATCGTAAGGGAAATTAAAGGGATAAAATTCTTTCTGGGCACTGTGATACCTGAAAAAAAGGAAGATGACGCAATTGTTGACAAAGAGGATCACGGCGTTCCTTTGAAAGAGGATACAGGTGAGAATCAGGTGCAGCAACAAGTCATAGAAAGCATTGAGGATAGTGACATAGCAGTTTATCTTGTAAAAGATGACGGTTCATTTGAAGTTTCCTCTGACGAAGTTGAAGATGCCGTAGTTAATATCCAGGCATCTGTAAAAAAGGTCGATATTATAATAACTTCAGCCATTCCTGCCGCAAAAGAAAAGATCATTAAAAGCAGTACGCAACTTGTTAATATTACGAAAGATACTGACTCCGCGGTCTTTACATATTCTGTCATACGGCAGGATAGCGGTGAAAAAGTTGTCTCACTTCTTTCCAGAGATGATTTCGGAACACTTTTCTGACAATTTTGACTTGAGTATTTTTTTAGTCCATAATACCGCCCGGATGTTGATAATTTTCTCAGGGGATGAATGAAAGATTCAAACGGCAGATCACCCTTTTTAAAATTTATTGAGTCATATCAGCTCAAGATAAATAAATGGCTCAGGGAAGACAGGATAGATCACGCCCTCACAATATTCTTCGTTTTTTCTCTGCTTATTGCATACATGACAATCCCTGAATCGATGAAAATAAATTATCCCACTTCCATAAAGGATGTCGGAAGTGTTCTGAAATATTCGGTAAGGGCCAGCAGGGATTACATAATAACCAACGAGGAGAAGACTAAGCAGAACCGGCTGCTGGCTGAAAAGGATGTCCCTTTATTTTATGTCGCATCTGAATCTGAAAATGCATCAAAGACCATTAAGAATGCATTCGGGCACATGAGGGAGAGCGCAAAAGAGCACCTTGAAAAAACGATTTCTTCAATGAATACAGAAATTCCTGATGAATATATAAAACTTGCGGCAAGTTCCGTTCCCTCTCTTCCCAAGAATCCAGGAGAAGCCGCATTCATAAGAAATGAACTTTTCAGCCACTTTGAAAGAGAAAGGGATGCGTTTCATAAAATACTCGGTTTCCCTGTCAGCAGTGAGATATTCACCATCCTCTCGAGCAATTTTTTCTCTTCTTTCATTGAAAAGTCTATCGAAGACATAATGTCAAGACTTAATACATATTATGTTTCAAGAGAGGGTATCCCTGCTGATTATGGGTTGCCGCATGTTTCAATAAAAAAAGGAGAAGCAGTTATAAATGTCCCGGTTGCAAAGATCATAACCGGATCAACACTGCGCGAAGAGATCAGACACACTCAGCTTATCCTCCAGCATGATAAGGAATTTACTGAAACAGGGATAAACATGATGGCGGAACTGGTCTTCTGGGTGCTGAAGGATAATATTTCCTACAGCTCTTCATTGACAGAAGAGAGCAAGCTCGTCGCATGGAATAATGCTCCGAAAGAGGAATTCAAGATAAAAAACGGCGAAATAATCAAAAGGGCAGGCGAGGTTCTTACAAAAAGGGACATCATGGTGTTCCAGGAAATGGCAAAACAGACTTCACAAAGATCACTGCCTTTGATATATCTGCAGAACCTTATTTTTATTATGATATTCAGCGTGGTACTCCTTTTTTCATTTAAAAAGACTGTCAGCAAGTTCAGTTCAAGGAATAAGGATATTCTTCTGATATGCATCCAGACGATCTTTTCAATAATAATCTTTGAATTTATTGTCAGTCTTTCAATCCCTTTCAGCAACTGGATGGGCAGCATTGATGCAAGAATATTCTATTTTCTGATGCCTGTTCCGTTTGTAATCGCAACGGTACGGCTTCTTGTGAACAGCGAGACTGCTATTTGTTTCCTAATATTTACCACAGCACTTTTTATTCTCACATTCCCTGACAACTTCTATTTTCCGGTGTTCTATCTCGCGGGATCATTATTCTACATGTTTCTTGTGACCCACATTGAGAAAAGGGGAAACATAATCAAGGTGAGTTTTTTTCTTTCACTTTTCCTTATGATGATGACGGTGCTGATATTTCTTATGGATCAGACACTGCCTTTTGACAATCTTCCCAGAGCACTTCTTCTTACATTTTCAGGAGCAATGCTTTCAGGAATGCTTATTATGGCAATCATACCGGTCTATGAATGGCTTTTCGGGTATACGACGGAGATCACATTTCTTGAATATTCCACACTTAACCATCCGCTGATGAAAAGAATGGCTGTTCACGCCAACGGTACATATCAGCACAGTCTGACGCTCGGTTCAATTGTTGAAGTTGCCGCAAGAGAGATCGGTCTAAGCTCACTCGCCTGCAAGGTTATGGCATATTTTCATGATATCGGTAAACTGGAAAGACCCGAATATTTTACTGAAAATCAGGCAGGGAAGAACATTCACGATGAGCTCCCGTCACACAGTATGTCTGCAATGGTAATAATCAATCATGTTAAACAGGGACTTGAGCTGGCGAAAAAATACCGGCTGGGGGAAAAGATAGAAGATGCAGTCAGCCAGCATCACGGAACTACGCTGGTTGAATATTTTTACAAGCAGGCAAAAAAAGGGGACAAAAATGTAAGCGAGTCAACTTACAGATATCCCGGTCCGAAACCGGCATCAAGAGAAGCGGCTCTTCTGATGATAGCAGACAGTTGTGAGGCGGCAGTACGAAGTATTCCTGAAAAGAATTATCAGAAAATATCAGATACAGTGGTCAAAATTATTGCAGGCAAACTTGCTGACGGACAGCTTTCCGAATGTAACATGACCCTTAAAGATCTGAAAAAGATAGAGATGAGCATCATAAAAACGCTCTCGGGAATATATCACGCAAGAATCGAATATCCTGATCAGAAATAAGCAGATATGAAGATGTTCCTGTCAATTCAGCATAAAAACGGATTCAGTATAAACAGGGCGGAACTAAGAAATGCTGTAAAGAAAACACTTGTCCATAACGGCATGAAAATATCAGATCCTTACGAGATCTCAATAGTTTTCACAGGCAGGAGCGAGATCAAGGAAATGAACAGG